>NZ_BAAHCA010000654.1:0-2799 GCF_054776295.1 Streptomyces sparsus | reverse complement strand
GGCCGGCCGCCGAGGTGCCGGACGTCCCGGACGTCCCGACGGGCGTCAGCCGGCGACGAGCAGCACGGTGCCCATCAGCGCCAGCCCGGCTCCGGCCGTTTGCACCGCGCGCAGCCGCTCACGCAGCACTCCGCGGGCCGCCAGTGCCGTGACCACCGGGTACAGCGATGCCAGCACGGCCGCCACCGTGACCGGACCGTGCTGCGCGGCGAGCATGTACGTGCCGTTGGCGGCGACGTCGGCCAGGCCGATCAGCGCCAGCGTGGGCACCGCCGCACGCAGGCCGGGCAGCCCGTCGGCGGGCAGGGCGGGCGCGCCCCGCCGGGTCGACGCCCACAGTGCGGCCCCGCCGACCGCCACGTTGAGCAGCCGCTGCACGAACAGGGCGAGGAACAGGCCGGTCATGGTGGTGGAAGCGTGCTCGATCAGGGCCATCACCGATCCGAACCCGAACGCGGCGAGCAGCGTGAGGCCCAGAGTGCGCCGGGCCACGGGTGCGTTGCCCCTGCTGGGACCGCAGGCCAGCACGACGCCGCTGACGGCCACCAGCACACCGGCCACCTGGACCCATCCGGGACGTTCCCCCAGCGCCAGGCCGACGCCCACCGGCACCGCGACCCCGCCGACCGCGCCCAGCGGCGAGACCACCCCCATCGGGCCGAGCGCCAGTGCCTTGTAGAACGCCAGCATGCCGACGGGCCCGACCACACCCGCCGCGACGGCGAACCACAACTGCGGCCCGATCTCCGACCAGCCGCCGGTGGCGAGCACGATCGCGCCGAGCACGACGGCGGCCAGTGTCTGCGAGACGACGACCACCGTCAGCGCCGACATGCGTCGCGTCACCAGGCCGCCGCCGAAGTCGGCCAGTCCCCACATCAGGCTGGTCATCAGGGCCAGGACGGCGGTCATGGTGTACCTCGCAGTACAGTGTGATGGACGAATGAGTCCAGCACACCGTAGTACATCCGGCTGTACTTAGTAACTCACTATTGTGGACCTCGTGGGGAAAGGGCATTCGTGACCGACCTCGACAACCTGACCCGCTCCCTGGCCAGGAACCTCAAACGGCTGCGCACCGAACGGGGTTTCACCCTGGACGCACTCGCGGCCCGGGCCGGGGTGAGCCGGGGCATGCTGATCCAGATCGAGCAGGCCCGCACCAATCCCAGCGTCGGCACCGTGGTGAAGGTCGCCGACGCCCTCGGCGTGAGCATCACCGGCCTGCTCGACCACGAGCAGGGCCAGGCGGTACGCCTGGTGCCGGCCGAACAGGCGGTGCGGCTCTGGAGCACCCCGGCGGGCAGCCACAGCACGCTGCTCGCCGGTGCCGAGGCTCCCGGCCCGCTCGAACTGTGGTCCTGGCTGCTGCTGCCCGGCGACGGCAGCACGTCCGACCCGCACCCGCCGGGCACCACCGAGCTCCTGCACGTCCGGAGCGGTGTGCTCACCCTCTCCGTGGACGGCACCGACCACGAGTTCCCGGAGGGCACCTCCGCCGCGTTCGCCTCACACGTACCGCACAGTTACCGCAACGACGGCGACGTGCCCGTGGAGATGACGCTGGCCGTCTCCGTCCCGGCCCCCCGCTGACCGGACGAGCACCCGCCGCCGTCCGCCCCGCGGGCCGCCCGTCCGGCGGCGCGGGGCCGGCGTGGGGTCAGAGGCCGAGTCGGGGGATCTCGATGGCGGGGCAGAGGTCCATCACCATGTCCAGGCCCGCGGCGCGCGTCCGCTCCCAGGCGGCGTCGTCCACGACACCCAGCTGGAACCACACCGCCTTGGCGCCGACCGCCACCGCCTCGTCGGCGACCTGCCCGGCCTGGGCGGAGTTGACGAAGACGTCCACCACGTCGACGGGGAACGGCACCTCGGCCAGCGAGGCGTACCCGCGCTCACCGTGCACCGTCTCGGCCTTCGGGTGGACCGGCACGACGCGCTTGCCGAAGCGCTGGAGCACCGCGGCGACCCCGTAGGCCGCCCGCGCGGTGTTGTTGGACAGGCCCACCACGGCCCAGGTGTCACCCGCGTCGGTGAGGATCCGGCGCGCTGTCTGCTCGTCTGCGTACATGACCGGGGAACCAGCGCCGACCCCGGACCATTCCCCCGGGCCGCATAGGGTGGCGGAATGCAGGAGCAGTACGCGACGGTCGCCGCCGAGGGCACGCACGAGACGGAGGTCAACCGCTCGCGTTTCCTCTGCTCGCTGGCGCCCGCGGCAACCGAGCAGGACGCGCTGGACTTCCTGGCCCGCGTCCGCCGCTCGCACCCGACCGCCACCCACCACTGCTTCGCCTACGTGATCGGCGCCGACGCGGGCGTCCAGAAGGCCGGCGACGACGGGGAACCCGGCGGGACCGCCGGACTGCCCATGCTCCAGATGCTGCTCCGCCGGGACCTGCGCTACGTCGTGGCCGTGGTCACCCGCTACTTCGGCGGCACCAAACTGGGCGCAGGCGGCCTGATCCGGGCCTACTCCGGCGCCGTCGGGGCGGCCCTGGACGAGCTCGGCACGGTGACCAGGAGACGGTTCCGCCTGGTCCACGTCACCGTCGACCACCAGCGGGCCGGCCGGTTGGAGAACGACCTGCGGTCCACCGGACGGGACGTGCGGGACGTCGCCTACGGCTCCGAGGTCACCCTGACCGTGGGCCTGCCCGAGACCGACCTCGACGCCTTCCGCGCCTGGCTGGCCGGCGCCACCGCCGGCAGCGCCACCCTGAAGCTCGGCGACGAGGCCTACGGCACACTCTGAACCCGACCGACCCCGACCCCGACCCGACGGGCCGCTCCCTCGCC
>NZ_BAAHCA010000653.1:0-2803 GCF_054776295.1 Streptomyces sparsus | reverse complement strand
GGCCGATCGGACCGCTGCGCGCCCGTCGCCGGCACTGCCGGCGAGGCCCTGGCGCGGGCCTCGCGCTCCCACCCCGGGACCCCGGTGGAACGGCGGCACGTCGAAGCCTCGGCCAGGACCGCCCTGTTGGACGCCTCCTACGGGGCGGAGCTGCTGGTGGTGGGGGCTGAGCGGCAGAAGGGACGCAGGGGAATCGGCCTCTCCTCGCTGCATCACGCCATACTGCACCGCGCCCACTGCCCGGTGGCGGTGGTTCCTCTAGGCTGACGCTCCGGCGTCAACACCTGGAGGTACCCATGCCCGACGAGACGGGCCGTGGTCGGCCAGGAATGCGGCCCGGCCTGCCGCAGCTGCGGCTGGACCAGCTGCTCGACGAGCTCCAGGCCCGCCTGGACGCCGCCCGCACCACCCAGGACCGGATGCACAGCCTGCTGGAAGCGGTGCTGAGCGTCGGCCGCGAGCTGGACCTCGCCCAGGTGCTGCGGCGGATCGTGGAAGCCGCGGTCGCGCTCACCGACGCCGAGTTCGGGGCGCTCGGAGTCATCGGCGAGGAGCAGCGCCTCTCGGAGTTCCTCACGGTGGGCGTGTCCGAGGAGCAGGCCCGGCGCATCGGGCCGCTGCCGTCCGGCCACGGAATCCTCGGTGAGCTGATCCGCAACCCGGAGCCGCTGCGGCTCACCGACCTCCAGAAGCACCCGGCGAGCCACGGCTTCCCCGCCAACCACCCGCCGATGCGCAGCTTCCTGGGGGTGCCGATCCGGGTCCGGGACGAGGTGTTCGGCAACCTCTACCTCACCGAGAAGCACAACGGCGCCCAGTTCGACGCGGACGACGAGGCAGTCCTCACCACCCTGTCGGTCGCGGCGGGTGTCGCCATCGACAACGCGAGGCTCTACAAGCAGAGCCGGCTGCGGGAGAAGTGGCTGGAGGCCAGCGCGGAGATCTCCCGCAGCCTGCTCTCCGGGCTGAACTCCGACGCGGTGCTTCGCATGATCGCGCAGCACGCGCTCCAGCTCGCCCAGGCGGACTCGGCGTGTGTGCTGCTGCCGTCCGGCGAGCAGGGCTCGCTGCGCGTCGCCGTCGCCGAGGGCGCCGAGGCGGAGGCGCTGACCGGCCTCACCGTGCCTTTCGACGACACCCTGGCGAGCGTCGCCGCCCGCACCGGCAAGCCCAGCGTCACCGCGGACGTGCGCGGCTCCGGCCACGGCTACGCCTTCCCCGGCCTCCAGGACCCGCACGGCCCGACGGTCGCCGTCACGCTGTTCTCCCAGCAGGAGGACGCTCCGGGCGCGCTGCGACTGGCACGTCTGACGGGCCGACTCCCGTTCGACGACCACGAGGTGGAGCTGTTGTCGGCCTTCGCCACGCAGGCGGCGGTGGCGCTGGAGATGGCCCGGCACCGGGCCGAGTCGGACCAGCTGGCGCTGCTCCAGGACCGGGACCGCATCGCCCGCGACCTGCACGACCTCGCCATCCAGCGGCTTTTCGCGACAGGCATGACCCTGCAGAGCGTGGGCCGGTTGATCGACCACCCGGAGGCCGCCGAGCGCGTCACCCGCGCGGTGGACGACCTGGACGAGACCATCAAGATCATCCGTTCCACGATCTTCGCGTTGCGCTCCGACAGCCCCGGCTCGGGAAGCAAGGGGCTGCGGGGCCGCATCTCGGAGACGGTCAACGGCGCCTACCGCACGCTCGGCTTCACGCCCTCGCTGATCATGGAGGGCACGGTGGACACCGACGTGCCCGACGAGGTGGGCGGCGAACTGCTGGCGGTGCTCGCCGAGGCGCTCAGCAACACCGCCCGGCACGCCCGCGCCCGGCGCATGGAGGTGTCCGTCACCGTCGCCGACGAACTCGTCCTCACGCTCACCGACGACGGTGTGGGCGTCGGCGGCAGCCCGCACACCGGCGGGCTGAGGAACATGCGCAGCCGGGCCGAGCTGCTGGGCGGCTCGTTCACCGTCGAACCCGCGCTGGAGAACGGCACCGGCACCCACATCGAGTGGCGCGTGCCCCTCCCCCACTCCTGACCGGTACCGGGAGGCCCGAGCCCCCCGGGAGCCCCGAAGGCCGGTGTCACCTGCGGCGCCCGGCGGGTACCGGTACCGCCACGGTCTCCCTCCCTCTCAGGCGATGACGGTCTCGACGTGCGGCGGCTGCCGCAGCCCGGTGTCAGGCGTCACTGGACACCTCCGTCAGTCGCAGGGCGATGAGTTCCGCCCACGCCTCGACGTCCTCCCAGTCCCGGAAGTCGCCGTACTTGCCGCCCATCCAGCGGTAGACCCACCTGCCGACCAGGGAGAAGTGCCCGGGTTCCAGAACGCCGGGGAAGCGGTGGCGGTCGACGGGGTGCAGGTCCACGGGGCACCCGGGCATCCGCACCGGTTCGTCCGCGGCCCGGTCGAGCCTGCCGCCGGTGCGACCGGCGGCGCCGACGCTGAACAACCACACCGGCCGGTCGGACGGCGGGTCCAGCCGGCGCAGGAAGCCGGCCGTTTCCGGCAGCCAGGCGCCACGGTGGATCGCGCTGCCCAGCACGAGCGCGTCATAGTCCTCGGTCGTCGCCTCCGGGCCCATCTCCCGCACCTCGACCCGGTGGCCGTGGGCCTTCAGCGTGCCGGCGATCCGCCGGGCGATGCTGGTGGTGGAGCCGTACCGGCTCGCATAGCCGATCATGAGGCGCATGTCCGGCTCCTCTCGCTCAGCCGCGACGGGCGGGCGCAGGCGGCCCGTCGACGCGGACGGGCAGCACACCGCCGCCGACGTGCACACCGGGCGTCCGAGGCCGGGCCGCCGGTAC
>NZ_BAAHCA010000652.1:0-2808 GCF_054776295.1 Streptomyces sparsus | reverse complement strand
CGTTGACGGCACCCGCGCCGGGGGCCGGGGCCGTCGGGCCGGCCCGCGGCACGGAGTGTGGCAGAGTCGGCACGGGCGTCCGACGTGGGCACGCCCGGTGGGAGAACCAGGCGGAAGAGGGGCAGGGCGATGGCGGCCGGTCAGCGGATGGTGGTCATCGGTGGTGACGCGGCGGGCATGTCGGCCGCGTCCGCGGCCCGTCGCCGGCGGAAGGCCGGCGAACTGGAGATCGTCGCCTTCGAACGCGGCGACTTCACCTCGTACTCGGCGTGCGGCATCCCCTACTGGGTGGGCGGCGAGGTCGACGACATGGACGAGTTGATCGCGCGCAGCCCGCAACAGCACCGCGCCCGCGACATCGACGTGCGCACCCGTACCGAGGTGACCGAGATCGACCTCGACCGCCGCCGGGTGCGGGCCCGCTGCGGCGACTCCGGAACCGAGAGCTGGACCGGGTTCGACCACCTGGTGATCGCCACGGGCGCCCGCCCGGTGCGCCCGCCGCTGCCCGGCGTCAACGCGCCCGGCGTGCACGGCGTGCAGTCCCTCACCGACGGGCAGGCTCTGCTGACCGAGGTGGACCGGGTCCGGGACCGGACCGAGGCCCCCGACGCCGTCGTGGTGGGCGGCGGGTACATCGGTGTGGAGATGGCCGAGGCGCTCGTCCGCCGGGGCTACCGGGTGACGGTCCTGGACCGTGCCGAGCAGCCGATGTCCACCCTCGACCCGGACATGGGCGCGCTCGTCGCCGACGCCATGCGCGGTATGGGGATCACCACCGTCACCGGGGCGACCGTCACCGGCGTGGAGACCGCCGAGAACGGCCGCGCCTGCGCGGTCACCACCGACGACGCCCGCTACCCGGCGGACCTGGTGGTGCTCGGCCTCGGTGTACGCCCCGAGACGACGCTCGCCCGGGACGCCGGGCTGCCGGTGGGTGACGCCGGCGGTCTGCTGACCGACCTGTCCCAGCGGGTGCGGGGCCAGGAGGGCGTCTGGGCGGGCGGCGACTGCGTGGAGGTCACCGACCTGCTCACCGGCGGCACCCGGCACGTCCCGCTGGGCACTCACGCCAACAAGCAGGGGCAGGTGATCGGGACCAACGTCGGCGGCGGGTACGCCACGTTCCCCGGGGTGGTCGGCACCGCCGTCAGCAAGGTCTGCGCCCTGGAGATCGCCCGTACCGGTCTGCTCGAGGAGCAGGCGACACGGGCCGGGCTGCGCTTCGTCACCGCCGTCATCGAGTCGACCAGCCGTGCCGGGTACTTCCCCGGGGCGGCGTCGATGCGGGTGAAGATGCTCGCCGAGCACCGCACCGGGCGGCTGCTCGGCGTGCAGATCGTGGGCCGCGAGGGCGCCGCGAAGAGGGTGGACGTCGCCGCCGTCGCGCTCACCGCGGGAATGACGGTCGAGCAGATGACCGCGCTCGACCTCGGTTACGCGCCCCCGTTCTCCCCGGTGTGGGACCCGGTGCTGGTGGCCGCGCGCAAGGCGACGTCTCTGGTGCGGTCCGGCTCCTGACCCGGCCGCCGTGCGTTCCGGGCCCGGAACGCCGCGCCCGGGCACTTCGGCTCCGGGGTCAGGCCGAGTCGGACGGTTCGGGCTGCTGCTTCGTGCGCCGCTGCCACCAGCGAGGCCCCCGGGGGTGCACCGCGCGCCCGAGTCGCCGCCCGATGAGGAGGTAACCGAGCAGCGCACCGGAGGTGTTGAGGATGACGTCGTCGATGTCGAAGGTGCGCCCGGTCACCAGTGCGCCCTGCACCAGCTCCACCAGCAGCATCACGAGCGCGGCGGTGAGCAGGACCATGAACAGGCTCCGGGTCCGCCGTGCCAGTACCGGGAGCAGGATCCCGAAGGGCACCCCCATCGCGATGTTGCCGCCCAGCTGCTTGACCGCGTCCTTGAAGGCGGGCTGCGAGAGGTAGTTGGTGATGGACGCGCCCGGATCGAGGTTGCTGTACGTCAGGCCCTCGGAGGCTGCGGAGGGTTCGAGGGTCAGCCGGGAGAGCACCACCGCGAAGGCCACCATGCCGAAGAACGCGAGCACCATCAGCAGTACGCGCAGCGCGGGACGGGGGCCTCGGCGGCTGTCGGGTGCCGGGTCGGGCCCGCCGTCCGGCGCGCGGGGCCCGTCAGGCTCGGCCGGCTCTTCCGCGTGTTCGGAAGCGGCCTGAGAAGCGGTGGCCTTGGGAGCGTTCGCCGGTCGGCCTTGGGACTTTGAGGTGCGCACGAGCGGCTCCACGATAGGAGTGAGCGCTGACTCGGCAGCAGTTACCCCTCCCGGCCGATGCTATGCACCACTGACCCACACCGCGTCTTCGTGCGCCCGGTGTGCGCGGGGACGGGCGACCGCGAAGCGCGTGCTTGGTATGGACATGCCCATGCGGGATCCCTACTCTGCCGGGAAGGCATGAGAGCGCTCTCTTCACGCCTCGTGTTCCGCCCCCACGTCATGGAACAACAGAAGGGCAACCGCTATGCGACGTCGCCACGTTGTAAGCACCGGCCTGTCCGCGCTCCTCGTCCTCGGCAGTTGGGGAGCCGCCGGCTTCGCCCCCGCCGCCGCCGCGGAGACGAAGGCCGAACCCGCCGCTCCGCGACTCCTCCAGGCGCTCCAACAGGATCTCGGCCTCTCCGCCGCCGAAGCCCGCACTCGCCTGGCACAGGAGTCGACGGCCGTCGAGGTCGAGCCGGAGGCCAGGCGCGCCGCGGGGTCCGACTACGCCGGCTCCTGGTTCGACGCCCGCTCCGGCAACCTGACCGTCGCCGTCTCCGACAAGAGCCGGGCCGCCGCCGTGCGCGACACGG
>NZ_BAAHCA010000651.1:0-2808 GCF_054776295.1 Streptomyces sparsus | reverse complement strand
GCCCACGGGCGGCAGCGGGGTGGTCGCGGACGGGTCGTGCGGGGCCGGCGGCTGCGGCGCGTCATGAGTGGCACCGTGCGCGGCGGGATGGGTCGAGGGCAGGTAGGCGGGACGCGGTGGGATGCCCGGGCCGGAAGCGGGGCCGGGGACGGGCGGGACCGAGGACGAGGTGTGATCGCTCATACAGGCACTGTCGGCCGCGCGGATGAGAACTCTCTGAGTGCCCGCTGAGAGCAGTGCCGCAAAAATCCGCCGGCCGCCTCCCGGTGGCCGGCGCGCGGAGCGTCCGGCAGGCAGCCGTCCGGGTCAGCCGCAGCCGCAGGAGCGGCGGACGACGAGGGCGGAGGGGAACTGCTTCAGCCGCTCGCGGCGGCTGCCGGCCACCCGCAGCCCGTCGTCGAGCACCAGGTCGACGGCGGCCCGGGCCATCGCCGGCCGGTCGGAGGAGACGGTGGTCAGCGGCGGTTCGGTCAGCGCGGCTTCCTTCACGTCGTCGAAGCCGGCCACGGCCAGCTCCCCCGGCACGTCCACGCGCAGCTCGCGGGCCGCCCGCAGCACGCCGATGGCCTGGTCGTCGGTGGCGCAGATGATCGCCGGCGGCCGGTCCGGGCCGGCCAGCAGGCTCAGTCCCACCTGGTAGGCGTCGTAGCGGTTGTAGGGGGCCTGGAAGAGACGGCCCTCGGTGGAGCGGCCGGCCTCCTGCATGGCCCGGCGCCAGCCGCGGACGTGGTCGGTCACCGGGTCGCCGATGACCGGCGTGGACTCCACACCGCCCAGGCAGGCGACGTACGGATGGCCGTGCTCCAGCAGGTGGCGGGTGGCGAGCTGCGCGCCGCCGACGTCGTCGGTGACGACGGCCACGTCGTCGATCGCGTCGGGGCGGCGGTGCAGCAGCACCACCCGGGCGTCCCAGGCGTCGATCTCCGCGGCGGCGTGCTCGCTCGGGCCCTGGCTGACCAGGATGAGGCCGGCGACCCGCATGCCGAGGAACGCGCGCAGGTAGTGCACCTCACGCTCGTCGAGATAGTCGGAGTTGCCGACCAGGACCATCTTTCCGCGCTCGGCGGCGGCCTTCTCGACGGCGTGGGCCATCTCGCCGAAGAACGGCTGCCGGGCGTCGGGAATGATCATCCCTATGAGATCGGTGCGCCGCGAGGCCATCGCCTGCGCCACCCGGTCCGGCCGGTAGCTCAGCTCCTTGATCGCGGCGAGCACCCGCTCCCGGGTCGCCGGGGCGACCGGCCGCGGACCGTTGTTGATCACATAACTGACCACCGCGGTCGACGTACCCGCCAGCCTTGCCACATCGTCCCGCGTCACCTTCGCCACGGGCGGCAGTCTACGCGGGGTGACCCGCCGAACCGCACCCGTTGATCGGACAGTATTTACGGGTTTCCGGCTGTTGCCGACGCGGTGCGGTCCGACCGGTGGGTCAGCTGTGCAGCGGCTTGCGGACCACGCCTTCGGCGGCTTCCTGGGCGACCTTCGCGGCGGCCTCGGTGACGGCCTTCGCCTGCGCGCTGGCCTCCTTCTCCTCCGCGGACTTCTCCGGCTTCTCCGGGCTCACGAAGCGGTAGCCGACGTTGCGCACGGTACCGATCAGCGACTCGTGCTCCGGGCCGAGCTTGGCCCGCAGCCGCCGCACGTGCACGTCGACCGTGCGGGTGCCGCCGAAGTAGTCGTAGCCCCACACCTCCTGGAGCAGCTGGGCACGGGTGAACACTCGCCCGGGGTGCTGCGCGAGGTACTTCAGCAGCTCGAACTCCTTGAAGGTCAGGTCGAGCACCCGGCCCTTGAGCTTGGCGCTGTAGGTGGCCTCGTCGACGGAGAGGTCGCCGTTGCGGATCTCCATCGGGCTGTCGTCGACGGACAGCTGCTGCCGGCCGGTGGCCAGCCGCAGCCGGGCCTCCACCTCGGCCGGTCCCGCGGTGTCCAGGAGGACGTCGTCCACCCCCCAGTCCGCGGTGACGGCCGCCAGGCCGCCCTCGGTCACGATCAGCATCAGCGGGCAGCCCGGCCCGGTCGAGCGCAGCAGCTGGCACAGCGAGCGGACCTGCGGGAGGTCACGTCGGCCGTCGATCATGATGACGTCCGCGCCCGGCGTGTTGACGAGTGCCGGTCCTTCAGCCGGGGCGACCCGGACGTTGTGCAGGAGCAGCCCGAGAGCTGGCAGAACTTCGGTGGACGGCTGGAGTGCGTTGGTCAGGAGGAGTAGCGAGCTCATGACGGCGAGTTCCTTCCTCGGTCCCATCGAGGACTCATGGCGGCACTGCTTCTGGACGCTGCCTGAAAGCGCAAAAGGACCCGGGGGCGGCGCTGCCCGGATCCTTCGTTCCGAGAAGAATAGCCCACCAGGCCGATCCCGCCAGGGAGAGACGGCTCACGCCAGGCCGCGAGAGCCCGCACATCACGTGCTTCACCTGGGGTTTCGTCAACAGGGGGCGCACTGGCGCACATCTCGGCATGCGGACGGTCCATGATGGGTGGCGGCACTTCACACGGCTGGGAGACATCAATGCCCGTACAGGGGACGATCCGCTACTGGGCGGCGGCGAAGGCCGCCCCCGGGGTCGCGGAGGAGACCTACGACGCCGGCACCCTCGACGAGGCGCTCGAGGAGGCCCGGCAGCGGCACACCGCCCGGCCCGAGTTCGCCCGCGTCCTGCGGCGCTGCTCCTTCCTCGTGGACGGCGACCCCGTCGGCACCCGCTCCCACGGTTCCGTCGCCCTGACCGAGGGCGGCACCGTCGAGGTGCTCCCGCCGTTCGCCGGCGGTGCCCGATGAACCCCGTGGAAGGGCCCGCCGGC
>NZ_BAAHCA010000650.1:0-2810 GCF_054776295.1 Streptomyces sparsus | reverse complement strand
GGGCCTTCGCCGCCGCGCTGCAGTGCGTCAGCCCCGACCGCGCGCTCGGCGGCGCGCCCGGCTGCGGCTTCTGCGACGGCTGCCACACCGCGCTGGTCGGCTCGCACGCCGACGTCGAGGTCATCCGCACCGACCAGCTCAGCATCGGCGTCAAGGAGACCCGCGACCAGGTGCGCCGCGCGCAGCTCTCGCCCGCCTCCGGCCGCTGGCAGGTCATCGTGCTGGAGGACGCCGACCGGCTCACCGAAGGCGCCGGCAACGTCCTGCTGAAAGCCATCGAGGAACCGGCGCCGCGCACGGTGTGGCTGATGTGCGCGCCGTCCACCGAGGACGTGCTGCCCACCATCCGCTCCCGCTGCCGGCACCTCGCGCTGCGCACCCCGCCGGTGGCGGCCGTCGCCGACCTGCTGACCCGGCGCGACGGCATCAGCCCCGAGTTGGCCGCCGAGTGCGCCCGCGCCACCCAGGGGCACATCGGCCGGGCCCGCCGTCTCGCCACCGACGAGCGGGCCCGCGCCCGCCGCACGGCCGTACTCCGGCTGCCGCTGCGGGTGGAGAGCGTCGGCGGCTGCCTCAAGGGCGCCCAGGAACTGATCGACGCGGCCACCGAGGACGCCAAGCAGGTCGCCGAGGAGCACGACCACAAGGAGACCGAGGAGATGCGGGCCGCCATGGGCGGTGTCGAGGGCAAACGCATGCCGCGCGGCACCGCGGGCGTCATGAAGGACCTGGAGGACCGCCAGAAGCGCCGCGCCACCCGCACCCAGCGCGACTCCCTGGACCTCGCCCTCACCGACCTCACCGCGTTCTACCGCGACGTGCTGGCCCGTCAGCTCGGCAGCTCCCTCGGCAGCAGCGGCGACCCGGAGACCGTCGCCCGCATCGCCGACCAGAGCCGCCCCGAGCAGACCCTGCGCCGCATGGAGGCCATCCTCAGGTGCCGTGAGGCGCTCGACCGCAACGTCTCTCCGCTGCTCGCCGTCGAGGCCATGACGATGGCGCTCCGCGCAGGTTGACCGCTATCGGTCCGGCTGCCCGTTATACGCTCCGATGAAGCGCACCGACCAGGCAGCGAGGGCTCATCGATGGAAACCAGGCGGTTGCTCCGCACATCCGGCGTCTTCCTGGCGGCGGCCGTGCTGCTCGTCGCGGGTTGCACCTCCGGCGGATCGTCCGACACGGGCGGACCCTCCGGAGCGGACCCGTCCGAGTCGGCGGAACGCCAGGCCGGTACGGACACCCTGCTCGAACCGCTGCCCGCCGCGATCCCGGACGAGCTGGACCGCTACTACTCGCAGAAGCTGAGCTGGCGGGACTGCGGGGTCCAGGGCTTCGAGTGCAGCACCATGAAGGCGCCGCTCGACTACGACGCCCCCGACGCCGACGAGGACCTCTCGCTGGCCGTGGTGCGCAAGAAGGCCGACGGCGACGGCGAACCGCTGGGCTCACTGATGGTCAACCCGGGCGGCCCGGGCAGCTCCGCCGTCGACTTCGTGCAGATGGCGGCGGGTATCGGGTTCCCGGCGAAGGTGCGCGCCCGCTACGACATCGTCGGCCTGGACCCGCGCGGAGTCGGCCGCAGCGAACCCGTCAAGTGCCTCAGCGACGAGGAGATGGACCGCTACACGCAGACCGACACCACCCCCGACGACCAGGGTGAGGTCGACGAACTCGTCTCCGCCTACGACAGGTTCGCCGCCGGCTGCGAGAAGCAGGCCGGCGAGCTGCTCGGACACGTCTCGACCATCGAGGCCGCACGCGACATGGACGTGCTGCGGGAGGTGCTCGGCGACCGCAAGCTCAGCTACGTCGGCTTCTCCTACGGCACCTTCCTCGGCGCCACCTACGCCGGCCTCTTCCCGTCCCGCTCCGGACGCCTCGTCCTGGACGGCGCGATGGACCCGTCGCTCCCCGCCGAGCAGCTCAACCGCGACCAGACCGCCGGCTTCGACACGGCCTTCAACGCGTTCGCCGAGGACTGCGTCGAGCGGTCCGACTGCCCGCTGGGCACCGAGAGCGCCACCGACGCCGGCAAGCGGCTGAGCGCGCTCTTCGAGAAGCTCGACCGCGACCCGCTGGAGACGGGCGACGAGCGCAAGCTCGTCGAGTCCCTCGCCACCACCGGCGTCATCCGCGCGATGTACGACGAAGGCGCCTGGCCGATGCTGCGCACCGCCCTCGCCGAAGCCAACAGGGGAGAGGGCGCCGGGCTGCTCGCCCTGTCCGACGACTACTACGAACGGGACGCCGACGGGTCCTACGACAACATCATGTACGCCAACGCCGCGATCAACTGCATCGACCAGGAAGCCGCGTTCACCTCCCCCGGCGAGGTGCGCAAGGCGGTGCCGTCCTTCGAGGAGGTGTCGCCCGTATTCGGCCGCGGCTTCGCGTGGGCGGGACTCAACTGCGCGGCCTGGGAGGTCGAACCGACCGGGGAGGCCAACCGCATCGAGGCGGAGGGCGCCGACCCGATCCTCGTCGTCGGCACCACCCGCGACCCCGCCACCCCCTACGTCTGGTCCGAGGCACTGGCCGAGCAGCTCGACTCCGCCACGCTGCTCACCTACGAGGGCGACGGCCACACCGCCTACCTGCGGGGCGACCCCTGCATCACCGAGGCCGTCAACGACTACCTGCTGGAGGGCGACACCCCCGAGGACGGCAAGCGCTGCTCGTCCTGAGGGGCACTCCCGAGGAGCTGGCCCCGGGCCCGGTTCGGGAGCCCCGCCGGCTCGGGAGCCCCGCCGGTCCGGGAGCCCCGCCGGTTCGGGAGCCCCGCGGTTCGGGGGCCCGCCGGTTCGGGGCCG
>NZ_BAAHCA010000649.1:0-2812 GCF_054776295.1 Streptomyces sparsus | reverse complement strand
CGTTCTCGACCTCGCACACCTTGCGGTAGCGGATGCGTCCGCCTCCGGGCGGGTCTCGTCGCGGCTGTGCTCGTCCCGGCTGTGGCTGGGCCGGTCACCGTCGGCGTCGGCTGTGCGGCGGCGGGTGAGGTCGCGGAAGAGGCTGCCGACGCTCGGGACGGACTCGTCCAGCGGGCCTTCCAGTTCGATCGGGCCGCCGTTCTCGCGGGTGCGGAAGCCACGACCGGCGCCGGGGACCGGAGTGCCGCGGTTCCGTTCGGTGAGCGCCGCATGCACCTTCGACAGCGGTTCCAGGGCGTGGCTGCCGGTGTCCTCGCCGGTGCCGGCGAGCTGGTCCTGCTCCTTCTCCGCGGTCTCGGTGAGCACCGAGGACGGGATCAGCACGACCGCGGTGGTGCCGCCGTAGGGCGACGGCTGCAACGAGACCCGGACGGCCTGCCGCTGCGCCAGACGGGAGACGACGAAGAGTCCCAGCCGGTCGGTGTCGGAGAGTTCGAACTCCGGGGTCTCCGCCAGCCGCAGGTTCGCCTCCAGCAGGGCTTCGGCCGGCATGCCGAGACCGCGGTCGTGGATCTCCAGGGCGAAGCCGTTGGGCACCCGTCCACCGAGCACCTGCACCGCGGTGTGGGGCGGGGAGAAGGCGGTCGCGTTCTCCAGCAGTTCCGCGATCAGGTGGGTGAGGTCGGCGACGGCGGGGCCCTCCACGGCCAGGCGCGGCAGCCGGCGCACCTCGATCCGCTCGTAGTTCTCGACCTCGGCGACCGCGGCGCGCACCACGTCCATCAGCTGCACCGGCTTGCGCCACTGCCGGGAGGGGGCCGCACCCGACAGGATGACGAGGCCCTCGGCGTGCCGCCGCATGCGCGTGGTGAGGTGGTCCAGGCGGAACAGGTCGGCCAGCTCGTCGGCGTTCTCCGTGCGCCTCTCCATCGTGTCCAGCAGGGTGAGTTGGCGGTGCAGCAGCACCTGGTTGCGGCGGGCCAGGTTGACGAACACCTCGGACACGCCGCGTCGCATGTCGGCCTGCTTGACGGTGGCTTCCACGGCCGCCCGCTGGAGGGTGTTCAGCGCCTGGCCGACCTGCCCGATCTCGTCCTGGCCGTACTCCAGGCGCGGTGCCTCCGTCTCGACGTCCACCTCCTCGCCGGCGGCGAGTCTGCGCATGACGCTGGGCAGCCGCACGCCGGACACCTCGTGCGCCTCCTTGCGGAGGGCCCCCAGGTCGCGGACCAGGTTGCGGCCGATGCGGAAGGAGACCACCACCGAGACCAGCACGGCGAGGAAACCGAGCACTCCGGCGACGCCGGCCTGGAGCAGGACGGTGGTCGCGGCGGGGGTGATGCGTTCGGCGTAGCGGTCGCCTGCCTCCTCGCCGAGTCGTGCCAGGTCGTCCAGGACCGTGGTGGCGGCCGCGTCCCAGCGTGCGGAGTTGACGGCCTTGACCGCGCCGGCCGCGATGATGTCGTCCTCGAAGGAGGTCAGGGTCCGGCCGTCCGCGCCTTCCCAGTAGTCCTCGAAGGTCCGGCGGTCCTCGTCCGGCAGCACCTGGAGATGGGTGCGGTAGATGATGTCCCGTTCGGCGACCCGGTCGCCGAGGTCGCGGACCTCCCGCTTGCTCATCCGGCCGGCGGCGAGCGCCGCGGCCACCAACGCGTCCTCCCGGGCGACCAGTTCGCGGGCGCGGGCCACCCCCACGAGGGCCCGGGACTCCTTGTCGAGCCGGACGTCCTCGATCACGTGCAGGGTGGTGAACAGGTCGTGGCAGGGGTCGACGACCGCGTTGTAGGCGGCGAACGCGTTCTCCCGGGAGAGGGTGTTGTTCTCCACCTTGGTGCGGACCGCGTCCAGGCCGTCGAGGCGTTCCAGCACGGTGTCGAGCTGGCGTCCGGAGTCCGCGGGCAGTTCGTCGCGCACCGCGGCGGCGTTGCCGCGGATCCGGGCCACGGCGCGGTCGGTCGCGCGTTGCTGGCGCCGCAGCTCGGTCAGCGCGTCCGAGCGGCGCGGGTCGGCGAGGTGCACCAGGATCTGCCGGCGCTCCTGCTGCACCTCCTGCACGGTCTCCTCGGCCGGGTGCACGATCTGCTCGACGATGTCCCCGAGCCGGACCAGCTGCCCGGCCTCGCGTCCGGTGAGGTAGGTGGCGAAGGCCCAGAGTGAGGTGACGGCCACCAGCGGGACAAGCAGCAGCGCCACGATCTTCCGACGGATGGAACTTCCGCGAAAGCGCATGGCCTCCCCTACGTCGATTCCGTCCGGCGTCGGCATGTCAGGTCAGTAATCGGCGCGAGCCTACTACCGCAACCCGGTCCGTCCGTAGATGTCTCCGTGCAATGGCGCAGACACATCCGGGTGACGGGTGTGGATGTTTCCGTTCATGGGCGGACAATGCGACGGCGGATTCGGCCGAGTCCCCGTTCGGCTCAACCGGCGCATCGGGCATTCTTGGTGAGGGGAGTGAAGAGGACATGTACGCCAGAACACGGCTACCGGATCCGGTGCGGGCCGCTGCGGTGCGCGCGGTCCTCGTGGTCGCGCTCACCCTCGTCCAGCTGACGGTCGCGGTGCTCTGCTCGCTGGCCGGGGTGTGGTTCGCGTTCCCCGCACTGCTCAGCACCGTCGCCAGCACCGTCGTCGCCACCTGGGCGGTGCTGGACGTGTGGGTGACCCGGCAGGTGTGGGTGCAGCGCCACGGAGTGGTGTCCACACCGAGCAGCGTCGCCCGCGACCGCGCGCTGCGCCGCGGACACGGCGTGCGCTGAGCACACCCGGCCCCCGCCGGCGGTGCCCCTGGCGGAGACCGGGCGGTGCGTCT
>NZ_BAAHCA010000648.1:0-2812 GCF_054776295.1 Streptomyces sparsus | reverse complement strand
CAGCGGCGCCAACCGCTCGTCCAGCGCGGGGTGGGCGGCTGCGGTCGCGTCGTAGTGCCTCAGCAGCGCGGCGCTCTCCCGGGCCGTCCGGTGCCGCAGCCGCCGCACCGCCTTGTCCTCTTCCGCCTGCGCGCGCTGCTGCGCCCGGTCCCCGCCGGAGCAACCGGCGAGCAGCACGACGGCTCCGGTCGCTCCCGCGGCCAGCAAGGTCCGGCGATGCGGATCGAGAGCCACGGGCCACTCCATCAGGAATAAAGGATCAGCAGGTGAGCACGGTGTCAGAACAGGTGATCACCGTTTGGTGAGAGTACCCGGAGGGTACGCGCGCTGCGGTGGCCAGCCCCGGCGTGCCGGAGTTGGCACCCGTGCGGCGGTCACGGTCGGCGCGACCCGCGGCAGGCGCTACGCTTTACCGGGCACGCCGAGACCTCCGCCAGTTGACGTACGTCTCCGTTCCAGTCCCTCAACAACAGCACACGCGGCCGAGGAGTCACCCGGATGAGCACCACCCAGATCGAGAGGCTGCGCGCGCTGGTCGAACCGCTCGCTTCCGAGCGGGGGCTGGATCTCGAAGAACTCGGAGTGAGTCCGGCCGGCAAGCGCCGCGTACTGCGGGTGGTCGTCGACTCCGACGAGGGCGTGCAGCTGGACACCTGCGCCGAACTCAGCCGCGAGGTCTCCGCGGCGCTCGACGAGGGCGACGTGATGGGCGGCCAGCCCTACACCCTCGAAGTCACCTCTCCCGGTGCCGACCGGCCGCTCACCGAGCTGCGGCACTACCGCCGCGCCGTGGACCGCCTGGTCAGGTTCCAGTTGCACGAGGGCGGCGAACTGACCGCCCGCATCACCGCCGTGGACGACGCCGGACTCGACGTCGAGGTGCCGGGGCTCAAGGGGCGCAAGCCCACCACCCGGCGGCTGGAGTTCGACCAGGTCGCCAGGGCCAAGGTCGAGATCGAGTTCAACCGCAAGAACAAGAACGAAGAGGAGGCGTAGTCGTGGACATCGACATGAGTGCCCTGCGGGGACTCGTCCGGGAGAAGGAGATCTCCTTCGGACTGCTCGTGGAAGCGATCGAATCGGCTCTCCTCATCGCCTACCACCGGACCGAGGGCAGCCGCCGTCGGGCCCGGGTCGAGCTGGACCGGGAGACCGGTCACGTCACGGTGTGGGCCAAGGAGGACGCCGGCCCGGACGGTGACGTCGAGGAGGGGCAGGAGCCCCGCGAGTTCGACGACACCCCCTCCGGTTTCGGCCGGATCGCCGCCACCACCGCCAAGCAGGTCATCCTGCAGCGCCTGCGGGACGCCGAGGAGGAGATCACCCTCGGCGAGTACGCCGGCCGTGAGGGCGACATCGTCACCGGTGTGGTCCAGCAGGGCAGGGACCCCAAGAGCGTGCTGGTGGACATCGGCCGGCTGGAGGCCATCCTGCCGCCGCAGGAGCAGGTCCCCGGTGAGGACTACAGCCACGGCACCCGGCTGCGCAGCTACGTGGTGCGGGTCGCCAAGGGCGTGCGCGGCCCGTCCGTGACGCTGTCGCGCACCCACCCCAACCTGGTGCGCAAGCTGTTCGCGCTCGAGGTGCCGGAGATCGCCGACGGTTCCGTCGAGATCGCCGCCGTCGCCCGCGAGGCCGGCCACCGCACGAAGATCGCGGTGCGCTCCACGCGGTCCGGCCTCAACGCCAAGGGCGCCTGCATCGGCCCGATGGGCGGCCGGGTGCGCAACGTGATGGCCGAGCTGCACGGTGAGAAGATCGACATCGTCGACTGGTCGGACGACCCGGCGGAGCTGGTCGGCAACGCGCTCTCGCCCGCCCGGGTGAACAAGGTCGAGATCGTCGACCTCGCGGCCCGGTCGGCACGGGTCACCGTGCCCGACTACCAGCTGTCGCTGGCGATCGGCAAGGAGGGCCAGAACGCCCGCCTCGCCGCGCGGCTCACCGGGTGGCGGATCGACATCCGCCCCGACGAGGAGCCCGGCTCGGCGCCGTCCTGAGACGTCGGCAGCCCACGACGACCCACCACGAACGAGGCCGGCGCCCGCCGGCGGCCGAATCCGTGACCGCGCCCCCGTGCCCCGGCGGGGGAGCCGGTCGCACGGGGAGGTAGACTTAACATGTCTGGCCGGACGCACACCCCGGGCTGCCCCGAGCGCACTTGCGTGGGCTGCCGGAAGCATGCGGCCAAGGCCGAGCTACTGCGTGTGGTGCTGATCGACGGTCGCTGTGTCCCCGATCTTCGCGGTACGCTGCCCGGCCGGGGTGCTTACGTGCACCCTGATCCAGCCTGTCTCGACCTGGCGGTCCGCCGCCGGGCGTTCCCGAGGGCCTTCCGGCACAAGGGAACCCGAGGTCCGCTCGACACCGCGGAAGTCCGCCGGTGCGTGGAACAGGCACAACCGTAAGACGCTCCGCACGGAACCCCGTGCCGGAGAGGTACCTCGCGAGTCGGAAGTAGGTCGAGATTGCGATGAGCACTCGATGAGTACGCGATGAGTACGCCCATGCACAAGTAGCGAAGGTCCGGCGGACACGACCCCGGACCATAAAGGAGCGAAGTGGCTAAGGTCCGGGTATACGAGCTCGCCAAAGAGCTTGGAGTGGAAAGCAAGGTCGTCATGGCCAAGCTCCAAGATCTGGGTGAATTCGTCCGTTCGGCGTCCTCGACCATCGAGGCGCCCGTTGTTCGCAAGTTGACCGACGCGTTCGGCGCGGGTGGTGGCGCCGGTGGCGCCAAGAAGTCCGCGGCGAAGCCGGGGGCGCCGAAGCCGGCCGCCTCCGCCCCCAAGCCGGGTGCCCCCCGGCCGGC
>NZ_BAAHCA010000647.1:0-2821 GCF_054776295.1 Streptomyces sparsus | reverse complement strand
GGGACGCCGGAGCGGGCGCGGGGCCGCCGGTCGCCGCCCGCAGTTCGAGCGCGCGGGCGGCGGCGTAGAGCTCGACGGCGACCACCCGGTTGAGGTTCTCGACGGCGGTACGCAGCTTGCGGGCCGCCGACCAGCCCATGGAGACGTGGTCCTCCTGCATCGCGGAGGACGGGATGGAGTCCACCGACGCCGGTACCGCGAGCCGCTTCAACTCGCTGACCAGGGCGGCCTGGGTGTACTGCGCGATCATCAGCCCGGAGTCGACGCCGGCGTCGTCGGCCAGGAACGGCGGCAGTCCGTGCGAGCGGTTCTTGTCGAGCAGCCGGTCGGTGCGGCGCTCGCAGATGGAGGCGAGGTCTGCCGCGGCGATGGCGAGGAAGTCCAGCACGTAGGCGACGGGCGCGCCGTGGAAGTTGCCGTTGGACTCGACGCGGCCGTCCGGCAGCACCACGGGGTTGTCTACGGCCGCCGCGAGTTCGCGGTCGGCGACCGTGCGGGCGTGGTCGAGGGTGTCCCGTCCGGCGCCGGCCACCTGCGGCGCGCAGCGCACCGAGTAGGCGTCCTGGACGCGGGGCGCGTCGTCCAGGTGGTGGCCGGTCAGGCCGGAGCCGTCGAGCACCTTGCGCATGTTGGCAGCGCTGGCGGCCTGGCCGGGGTGCGGGCGGATGGCGTGCAGGTCGGGGGCGAGCACCCGGTCGGTGCCGAGCAGCGCTTCGAGGGAGAGCGCGGCGGTGATGTCGGCGGAGGTGTGCAGCCGGGCGAGGTCGGCGCAGGCGAGCACCAGCATGCCGAGCATGCCGTCGGTGCCGTTGAGCAGCGCCAGGCCCTCCTTCTCCCGCAGCTCGACGGGGGTGATGCCGTGGGCGGCGAGCAGTTCACCCGCGGGGCGCACGGTCCCGTCGGGGCCCTCGGCGTCGCCCTCGCCCATCAGGGTCAGCGCGCAGTGCGACAGCGGGGCCAGGTCGCCGGAGCAGCCGAGCGAGCCGTACTCGTGCACGACGGGTGTGATGCCGGCGTTGAGCAGGTCGGCCATGGTGAGCAGCACCTCGGGGCGCACGCCGGTGCGTCCGGAGGCGACCGTCTTGAGCCGGAGGAACATCAGGGCGCGTACGACCTCGCGTTCGACCCGCGGGCCCATGCCGGCGGCGTGCGAGCGCACGATGTTGCGCTGGAGGCGGGCGCGCAGTTCCGGGCTGATGTGCCGGACGGCGAGAGCGCCGAAGCCGGTGGACACGCCGTAGACCGGGTCGGGCTTGGAGGCCAGTTCGTCGATGAACCGGCGGGTGGCGCCGACCTCGGCGAGGGACTCGTCGGAGAGGGTGACCCGGGCCGCTCCCCGGGCGACGGCGATGACGTCGGCCGCGGTCACGCCCGAGGAACCGACCACGACAGTGCTCTGCATATCCATATTCACGCACCCTAAGCACTGAATTCAGATCTGTCACGGGTGGCGGCGGCCTCCGCCCCTTACCCGCCGACCCCTCCCCCGCCGACGGTGCCCCGGCGACACGCGCCCCGAGCCTGTGACCTGGGTCCCTGCGTCCGGCGCTCGGCGCCCGGGCCTGTGGCGCGTCTCACCGGCCGCGGAAACGCCTCCGGTCGCCGGCCGGGGGCGGGGTCTCGTCGGCCAGGTGCACTATCTCCCGGCCGGCGACCACTGGCTTCGCCGCCCGGGCGGCCTTCGCCCGGTACTGGGCCGCGTCCGCGAGCCGCAGCAGCCGGCGGGCCGACCGCACCGGGCCGATCGGGTCCCCGGTGGACGCGACCCCGCAGGCGACGCCGCGTCCACCGTCCAGGTCCAGCGCCCGCACGCACAGCTCACCCGCGACGTTGACCACCTCGTCCGCCGGGGGGCCGACGCTGAGCAGGCAGAACTCGTCACCGCCGAGTCGGGCCGCCAGAGCGCCCGGCAGTATCGCGCCGCACCGGGACAACAGCGAGCCGAAACGTTCCAGCAGCCGGTCTCCGGCGTCGTGGCCGTAGCGGTCATTGACCTCTTTCAGCCCGTTGACGTCGCACACCACCAGGCTGACGACACTGCCGTCGAGCCGGTGGCGTTCCAGCGCCTCGTCCAACCGCATGTCCACCGCACGGCGGTTGCCCAGACCGGTCAGCGGGTCCGTGAAGGCCAGTCTGCTGACCTCGGCCAGCCGCTCGGTCTGCGCGATGCCCGAGGCCAGCACCGCCGCCAGCACGGTCGCGAACTCGGCGTCACCGCGCGAGAAGACCGGGTCACGCGGCGCCCGGGCCACGTACAGCTCACCCCAGGCGCGTCCGTGCAGCACGATCGGCGCCACCACGCAGCTGCCCCGGCCCCGACGGCGCAGGGCCGCCACCCGCTGGTGGCAGTACGCGCCCTCCCCCGCGGACGGGGACGGTTCCGGGGTGGCCGTCTCCACCCAGGCGTGCGGCTCGCCGCTGCCGCCGATCCAGTGCTCGTGCAGGAACTCGGTGATCTCCGGGAAGTCGTGCACCGGGTAGGACTCGTCCTCCGGCAGCGGCTCCTCGTCCTCGGCCAGCTCACCCTCGTTGACGAGCACCCGCAGCCGGCCGTGGCCCCGTTCCCACACGGAGACGGCGGCGAAGGTACCGTCCATCGCGACGCGGGCCCGGGCGGCGGCGACCCGGGCCACCTCCCGCGTGCCGCACACGGCAGCCATCGACTGGGCGAGCCCCACCACCGCCTGCAACCGCGCGTCGTCTGCCATGCGATCCAGGTTATGGGCCTTCGCCCCACTATGCCCTGCGCCCGTGCTCCACGCCCGCCCTCCGCGCCCGTTCGGGCGGTCCGCCCGGGCCCCGGGACCGCGTGAGCGGGACG
>NZ_BAAHCA010000646.1:0-2823 GCF_054776295.1 Streptomyces sparsus | reverse complement strand
CGGCTGCCGAGCGGCGTCGGCGAGCGGACCGCGGCGCTGGTCCGGCGGACGCCGGCAGGCAGCTCCGAGGGCCTGTCGGCGACGGAGTGCGCGTTCCGCGGCGGCCTCTCACAGGTGAGCGCGCGGCGCTGTCCGGAGGTCCTCGTATCAGCCGGCCGGGCGCGGGTGAATTCGCGCTGTGGCAGCACCGGTCGGCCCGAGTGCCGTTACCACTGCGTGACCGGATCGGCCTGAACGTGACCGACCGGGCCTGACTTCGAGACGGGTACGGGCATCGTTCGGGCGATGCGGGCTCGCATTCGGGCAGTGCGGCACCGGCTGGAAACCAGCTGTTGGCTTGTCGTTGCGCTTGTCCGGGCTTCCCTGAACGGGCACAAGCGGGCACGATCAACACAGTGGCGCACCTGGTGGCAGTGTTTGAGCGGCTGTACAACTTCCTCCATGGGCCCGAACGGGCACCCCACCACAACAGCCGGGAGGTGCGGCCTTCGTGAACGCCGAGGAACGCCAGCGGGAGATCGTCGCCACCGCCCGACGCACGGGCGCGGTCGACGTGGCCGAGCTCGCCACGGAGCTCAAGGTCGCGAAGGAGACCATCCGACGCGATCTGCGCCTGCTGGAGGACCACGGCCTGGTACGCCGCACCCACGGCGGTGCCTACCCGGTGGAGAGCGCCGGTTTCGAGACGACCCTCGCCTTCCGCACCACCATGCACGTTCCCGAGAAACGGCGGATCGCCACCGCGGCAGCCGGTCTTCTCGGGGAGGCGGAGACCGTCTTCATCGACGAGGGCTTCACCCCGCAGCTGATCGCCGAGGCACTGCCCCGCGACCGGCCGCTGACCCTGGTCACCACCTCGCTCGCCACCGCCGGCGCGCTCGCCGACGAGGAGAAGTACACCGTGCTGCTGCTCGGCGGACGGGTCCGCGGCGGCACGCTGGCCACCGTCGACCACTGGACGGTCCGCATGCTCGCCGGCTTCGTCATCGACCTGGCGTTCATCGGGGCCAACGGCATCTCGCGGGACTTCGGCCTCACCACCCCCGACCCGGCTGTCAGCGAGGTCAAGGCGCAGGCGGTGCGCACCGCACGCCGCCGGATCTTCGTCGGCATGCACACCAAGTTCGCCGCGGTCAGCTTCTGCAAGTTCGCGGAGGTCGGTGACTTCGAGGCGATCGTCACCAGTACCGGCCTGCCGTCCGCGGAGGCCCACCGCTACTCCCTGCTCGGCCCCCAGGTCATCCGCGTCTGACCCGGAGCCCGGCCAGGGCGCACCTTCACACGCTTCACGACGCCCCCCACGTCTTTCCGTACCGCGGCAGCGCTGTCAGGCCTGCCCGCGTGCGAGCAGCACCCCTACAGAAGCACACGGCACAGCACCAAGGAACGGGAGCCAACCATGCGCAGTCAGAGTCGACAGCGAACCAGAGCGGTCCTGGCCCTCACGGCGGCGAGCGGACTGATGCTCTCGGCGTGTGCCGGAGCGGGCGGCTCCGGCACCGACGAGGACGGCACGGTCAACGTCCTCATGGTGAACAACCCGCAGATGGTCGACCTGCAGAAGCTCACCGCCGAGCACTTCACGGAGGAGACCGGCGTCAAGGTCAACTTCACCGTGCTGCCGGAGAACGAGGTCCGCGACAAGATCAGCCAGGACTTCGCCAACCAGTCCGGCCAGTACGACCTCGCCACCATCAGCAACTACGAGACGCCGATCTACGCCAAGAACGGCTGGCTGCACGAGCTCGACCCGTACCTCACCGAGGACAAGGGGTACGACGAGGGCGACATCCTCAACCCGATGCGGCTCTCCCTCACCGGGGAGGACGGCAAGGTCTACGCCCAGCCGTTCTACGGCGAGTCCTCCTTCCTGATGTACCGCAAGGACGTCCTTGAGAAGCACGGCCTGACCATGCCCGACCAGCCCACCTGGAAGGAGGTCGCCGAGATCGCGGAGAAGACCGACACGGCCGAGAAGGACATGAAGGGCATCTGCCTGCGCGGCCTGCCGGGCTGGGGCGAGCTGACGGCGCCGCTCACCTCCGTGGTCAACACCTTCGGCGGCACCTGGTTCAACGAGGACTGGGAGGCGCAGCTGACCTCCAAGGAGTTCACCGAGGCCACCAAGTTCTACGTCGACCTGGTCCGCGACCACGGTGAGGCCGGCGCGGCGCAGGCCGGCTACGCCGAGTGCCTGAACAACATGACGCAGGGCAAGACGGCCATGTGGTACGACGCCACCGCCGGCGCCGGCTCGCTGGAGGCCGACAACTCCCCGGTCAAGGGCAAGATCGGCTACGTGCCGGCCCCGGTGGAGAAGACCGACAGCTCCGGCTGGCTCTACACCTGGGCCTGGGGCATGCAGAAGGCGTCGAAGAACACCGACAACGCCTGGAAGTTCATGTCCTGGGCGTCCAGCAAGGAGTACGAGGAGCTGGTCGGCAAGGAGATCGGCTGGTCCAGCGTTCCCGCCGGCAAGCGCGCCTCGACGTACGAGAACCCCGACTACCAGGAGGCCGCCGAGGCGTTCCACGAGGTGACCTTCAAGGCCATCAGTGAGGCCGACCCGCGCAACCCCGGAGTGCAGGAGCGTCCCGCCCCCGGCATCCAGTTCGTCGGCATCCCCGAGTTCACCGACCTGGGCACCAAGGTCTCGCAGGAGATCAGCTCGGCCATCGCCGGCCGCCAGTCCGTCGAAGCCGCGCTGAAGAAGTCCCAGAGCCTGGCCGAACGGGTCGGCAAGGAGTACCAGAAGTAATGAGCACCCCCGTCAAGGCGGCGTCACCGCCGCCGACCACCGGAGCGGGGCGGCCGGCGACCGCC
>NZ_BAAHCA010000645.1:0-2845 GCF_054776295.1 Streptomyces sparsus | reverse complement strand
GGGGCGGCTCAGCGCAGCGGCGGCATGGCGTCGCGGACCTCGGTGAGCAGGCGGCGCATGGCCGCCTCGGCCTCGGCCGGTTCGCCGGCGGCGACCGCGTGCGCGACCCTCTCGTGCAGGTCCAGGGCCTCGGGCACCGGGTGGTGGGGCATCAGGCCCAGCTGGGTACGGCCGCGCAACACGGCTTCCACCACGTCGGTGAGCGCCACGAACATCTCGTTGCCGCTGGCCCGCAGCAGCAGCGCGTGCAGCTCGACGTCCAGGTCCATGAACGGGTCGAGCCGGCCGTCCTCACCGTGGGCCCGCATCTCGGCGGCGAGCCGGACCAGTCGCTCACGCTGACCGGGGGACGCGTGCCGGGCCGCGGACGCCGCCGCCAGAGGCTCGACGGCGATGCGCAGTTCGGTGAGGGAGCGCAACTGGGCGTCGCGGCCTGGGCCGGCCAGCCGCCACCAGATGACCCGCGGGTCGTACACGTGCCAGGACGAGGCGGGCTGCACGGTGATCCCGACGCGGCGCCGGGAGACGACCAGCCCCTTGGACTCAAGAAAGCGCATGGTCTCGCGGGCGACGGTGCGGGAGACGCCGAAGCGTTCCTGGATGCCGTCCAGCGTCAGTGCGTGACCCTCGGCCAGGACACCGCAGACGATCTCCATGCCGATGGTCTCCGACACGGAGTGGTGCAGGGAGTCGGTGCCGTTCCGTGCCTGGTCGTCGCTCCGTATCGCCACCTGGAAAGCGTAGCCCGTCGCCTGTCCCTTCCCCGCTCGACGTAATGGTGTTACCTTTCCGCCTCATTGGTAATACCTTTCGATGAGGAGGGGTCGTGACACCGACCGTCCTGGTGGTGATGGGGGTCTCGGGCGCGGGCAAGAGCACCATCGCCCGGCTGCTCGCCGACCGCCTCGGCTGGGAGGCGGACGAGGCCGACGCGTTCCACCCGCAGGCCAACATCGACAAGATGGCGGCCGGCGTCCCGCTCACGGACAGCGACCGCTTCCCCTGGCTGCGGCTCATCCGCGACCGGATCAGCGCCCGCACCGCCGCCGGGCACTCGACGGTGGTCAGCTGCTCGGCACTCAAACGGTCCTACCGGGACCTGCTCGGCGAGGCCGACGGCCGCGTACGGTTCGTCCACCTCGACGGCTCCGCCCGGCTGATCGCAGACCGGCTGCACCTGCGCACCGGGCACTTCATGCCGCGGTCCCTGCTCGAGTCCCAGTTCCGCGACCTGGAACCCCTGGCGCCCGACGAGGACGGCGTCACCGTCGCCCTCGACAGGTCCCCGGACGACATCACCACGGCGGCGCTGGAAGCCCTGGGGCTGGGCTGACCCCCTCGTCGGCCACGAGGTCCCCGAAGCACCCGCCACAAGGTCCCCGAAAGCAACGGAGCTTTTCCCATGGACACCACTGACGAGTGGACGCAGACGCTCGGCGCCGGACCGCTGCTCGGCATCGCAGCCGTCGCCATCGCACTGCTGCTCTTCCTGATCATCAAACTGCGGGTGCACGCCCTGCTCGCCCTGGTCACGATCAGCCTGCTCACCGCCTTCGCCGCAGGCATCCCCGCCAACCAGGTCGTCGACACCCTCATCCAGGGGTTCGGCAGCACCCTGGGCGGTGTCGCCCTGCTGGTCGGCCTGGGCGCCATCCTCGGCCGGCTGGTCGAGGTCAGCGGCGGCGCGCAGGCGCTCGCCGACTCGTTGATCCGCCGCTTCGGGGAACAGCGGGCACCGCTCGCACTGGGAGTGGCCTCCCTGCTGTTCGGCTTCCCCATCTTCTTCGACGCCGGCCTCGTGGTGATGCTGCCCATCGTGTTCACCGTGGCGCGGCGACTGGGCGGCGGAGTGCTCCGCTACGGCCTCCCTGTGGCCGGTGCCTTCTCCGTCATGCACATCTTCGTACCGCCGCACCCGGGTCCGGTCGCGGCGTCCGAACTGCTCGGCGCCGAGGTCGGCATCGTCGTCCTGCTCGGCCTGCTCGTCGCCATCCCCACCTGGTACGTGACCAGCTACCTCTTCGGCCTCTGGGTGGGGAAGCGCATCGTGCTCCCGGTCCCCGACATCCTGACCGGCGGCCCGAAGGCCGAGCACGACGAGGACCCGCCGCGCCCCGGCACGGTGATCGCCCTGCTGCTGCTCCCGCTGCTCCTGATCTTCGCCAACACCGGCCTCGACACCGCCCGGGCGCTGGGCTGGGCCGACGGTGACGCCGGCTGGTTCCAGGTCGGACGGGCCCTAGGTGCCACCCCCATCGCGCTGCTGGTCGCCGTCTTCGTCGCCAGCTACGTGCTCGGCATCCGACGCGGGCGCGGCAGCGACGTCGTCGAGAAGCTGACCGACTCCGCCCTCGGCCCGGTCGCGGCGATCATCCTGATCACAGGGGCGGGCGGCATGTTCGGCGGCGTGCTGCGGGCCAGCGGCATCGGTGACGCGCTGTCCGACACCCTCTCCGACCTGGGCCTGCCCGTCGTGGTCGCCGCCTACCTCATCGCCACCGCGCTGCGCATCGCCCAGGGATCCGCCACCGTGGCGCTGACCACGGCGGCCGGACTGCTCCAGCCGGTGGTGACGGCCGGCGACTTCAACGCCGTCGAGGTGGCTGCCATCGTGCTGTCGCTGGCCGCGGGTTCCGTCACGGCGAGCCACGTCAACGACTCCGGCTTCTGGCTGGTCGGGCGGTTCCTGGGCATGGACGTCAAGACGACACTGATGACCTGGACGGTCATGCAGACGGCCATCGGCCTGATGGGTTTCGCCATGGCCACGGCCGTCTACGCCGTCGCCTGACCAGGACGCCGCTCGACCGGGTCGCTGCCGGGCCAGTCCCGGCCCGGCAGCGAC
>NZ_BAAHCA010000644.1:0-2851 GCF_054776295.1 Streptomyces sparsus | reverse complement strand
CTCCCCGTCGCGGGGAGGCGGCTCCGGCCGTTCCGGGGCCCGGCGGCGACGGCCTGGCGGGGTGTGCGCCGGGCGCGGTTCAGGGGGTGTGCAGCAGCACCGGGAACGACTGGAGATCGTTCTGGGTCAGTACCGGCAGGTTGCGGATCTCCTCGGACGGCACCGCCAGCCGCAGCCCGGGGAAGCGCGCGAAGAGCGCGGGCAGCGCGATCGCCGCCTCCAGCCGGGACAGCGCGGCCCCGGGGCAGATGTGCGGGCCGTGGCCGAACGTCATGTGCCGGATCGGCGTGGGCCGGGTGACGTCGAACCGGTCCGCCTCCGGCCCGTGCTGCGCGGTGTCCCGGCCGATGGCCCGGTAGGAGATCACCACGCCGTCGCCCCGCCTGACGACCGTGCCCCCCACCTCGACGTCCTCGGTGGCGAACCGCATCAGCAGGTGCGTGGTGGGGGTGTCCCACCGCAGCGTCTCCTCGATGACCGTGTCCCAGGCGACGGTCCCGTCCAGCACCAGCCGCAGCTGGTCGGGGTGCGTCAGCAGGGCCCGGACGGCGTTGAGGATCAGGCCGATGGTCGTCTCGTGCCCGGCCGCCACCATGGCCTTCAGGTTGCCGACCACCTCCTCCTCGGTGAGCGGCTCGCCGCCCGCGTCGGCGAGGATCAGCGCACTGGTGAGGTCGTCGGCGGGTGCGGCGGTCTTCTCCCTGACCATCTCCGTGAAGACGACGTCCAGCTCGTCGATGACCGCGAGCCGCTCCTCCTGCGGCGTCATCATCGAGAAGAACGCCTCGTAGAGCACGTGCAGTCGCGGCAGCAGCGCCGGATCGACGCCCATCAGCTCACTGACCACCGCCATCGGCAGCGGCTGCGCGAACACCGTCTTGAGGTCGACCGGCCCGTCCGCGCCCCGGTCCGCCAGGTCGTCCAGCAGACGCCGGGTGATGTCCTCGATGGACGGCCGCAGCTGCTGGAGACGCCGCGGCGTGATCGCCTGGGCGGTCTTCGTCCGCAGCCGCCGGTGCTCGGCGCCGTCCACGGTGAACATGGAACGCCCGGCGTCGATCATGCCGATCAGCGGCCACTCCCGGGTGATCTCCCCGGTCTGCCACAGCGTCCAGCGGTTGATGTCCTTGACCAGCCGCGGGTCCGTGAGCAGCCGCCGGGCGTCCGCGTGCCGGGTGACGCTCCACGCCGTCGCACCGAGCAGGTCGATGCGGACCAGCGGCCCGGCGTCGCGCAGCCGGCGCGTCTCACCCGCGAGGTCCGACACCATCGGGTCGATCGCCACCGGGTCGCCCGCCATCGGGCAGGTCGGCGCGGCCTCGCCCGAGGTGGACGGCGCGGGGGACGCGAGGGAGGAAGCGGACTGGGGTGACGGGGAAGCGCCGGTCATGATCTGCCTCCGAGAGGGGGAGTGGCGGCGAACTGCACGGGCAGCACGGTCATGCCCCGCAGGAACGGGGACGGCCGGCGCACCAACGACCGCGCCGGCACTGCGAGTTCCATGTCGGGGAGCCGGTCGAGCAGCACCTCGACGCCGCTCCGCACGATGGTCTCCGCGATCTCCCGGGCGGGGAACGGGCACTGGAACTCGCCGTGGCTGAAGGAGAAGTGGGCGCTGTTGCCGCCCCGGAAGCCGTCGGTCGCCCCGCTCGCGGTGACGTGCACCTCCGGGTCGCCGTTGGCGCTGGCCAGCCCGAGCAGCACCATGTCCCCGGGAGCGATCAACTGCCCGCCGAGCCAGGCCTCGCGGGCGGCCCAGCGCCCGGCGAGGATCTGTGTCGGGGTGTCCTCCCACAGCACCTCGTTCATCGCCTCGGGAATGCTGTGGCGACCGCCGCTGAGCGACGCGGCGAACCGGTCGTCGGTGAGCATCAACCGGACCGAGTTGCCGATCCAGTCGGCGGTCGGCAGATGTCCCGCGGCGGCCAGCGCCATCAGGTCGAGCGCGTACTCCTCGTCGGTGAAGGGCTCCGGGGAGGCCAGCATGCGGGACGCCACGTCGGCGCCCGGAGCGGCGTGCTTCTCGGCGACCAGCCGGCGGATGCGGGCCCCGAAGTAGGCGAAGCCGTCCAGCGCGTCCGCACCGCCGTCGGCCAGGTCGCCCATGGCCTTCGCCAGCCGCGGGCCGTCGGCGTCCGGGAAGCCGAGCAGACGGGCCAGCACCAGCACCGGGAGCGGCTTGGCGTACTGGGCGATGAGGTCGGCCTCCCCCTGGGCGCAGAACGCGTCGATCAGCCGGTCCGCCAGGTCCTCCGCGTGCGTGCGGAGCTCCATGTGGCTGACGCTTTCGAGCGCGCCCTGCACCATCCTGAGGTGGCGTTGGTGCTCGTCACCGACCGTGTAGTAGATCGAGGGCTGCCGGTGCCCGATCATCGGCCGCAGCGGCCAGTCCTCGGGCAGCGTCTCCCACTGGTTCCACAGGCCCGAGTCACGCGGGAACAGCTCCGGGTCCGAGGTGACCTGGTACAGCTCGCGGTAGCCGATCACCAGCCAGGCGGGCACGTCCCCCGGCAGCGTCACCGGCACCACCGGCCCGTGGTCCCGGCGCATCTCCCGGTAGAGCTGCGCCGGATCGGTGTGGAACCGCTCTCCGCTGAGCGGCACCGCACCGCCGGCGACCGGGCACCGGGCGGCGGCTGCCGGACCTGTCGGGGTGGCGGTGGCGGACTGCGCGTCGGGTAAGGGGGTCACGTGGCTCTCCGATGGTGGTGGACGGTGATGGGTGCTGCCCCGGGTGGCCGGCCGGCCTCCGTACCCCGCAGACGTCCCCGGGCGCCGAGCGCGCTGCCGTGCGGGGCATCCGGTACGGGCGGTCCGGCGGGCGGTACGACCCGATGGCCGGCCCGGGGCG
>NZ_BAAHCA010000643.1:0-2853 GCF_054776295.1 Streptomyces sparsus | reverse complement strand
GGGCCGGCGGCGACCCGGCGGTGTGCTGCGCCTCGGCCGCCGGCTGGCTGGTGTACCGGGCGAAGGAGGAACCGCTGGTACGGGCCGCTCTCACCGGATGCTGGGACTCGCGGCTGCCGCTGCCCGGCGACACCCCCGAAGGCCTGCTCCGCCGGTTGTGCGAGCGGCTCACCGCGGTGCTGGGCGGAGCGGAGCAGACCCCGCCGCGTGCGGTGGAGGCCGGGATGCGGCTCGCCCTGTCCTACGTCGTCGCGCCACCGACCGAGCCCGAGGTACCGGCCCGGGTCGCGGACGTGGTGACCGCGCTGCTGCGCCAGCGTCCCTCCCGGACCTACTGACCCCTCTCCCGGACGTGCGCACGGGCCCGCCCGGCGCGACGTGACGAGGCGGGGCCGCGCGTCAGTCGCCCTCGCGGCGTTCCCGGGTGGCGAGCAGCCGGCGCAGGGAGGCCAGCCGTGCCGGGTCGGCGTGCCCGGCGGCCACCCAGGCGTCCAGCGCGCAGTCCACCTCGTCGTGGCTGCACGACCGCGGGCACTCGGCGGTGCCCGGCTCCAGGTCGGGGAAGGCGTTGATCACCCGGGACGGGTCCACGTGGTGCAGGCCGAAGGACCGCACGCCCGGAGTGTCGATCACCCAGCCGGAGGCGCCGATCGGCGCCTCCGGGTCCGTGGCCGGGAGCGGCAGGGCCAGTGCCGAGGTGGTGGTGTGCCGGCCGCGCCCGGTCACGGCGTTCACCACTCCGGTCGCCCGGACCCGGTCCGGCACCAGGGCGTTGACCAGCGTGGTCTTGCCGACCCCGGAGTGCCCGACGAACGCGGTGACCCGGCCCGCGAGCAGCGCCGCCACCTCGTCGGTCGGCGCCTCGTGGTGCACGGCCACCGCGGCCACACCCAGCGGCTCGTAACTGGCCAGCAGGGCGTCCGGTGACGCCAGGTCGGACTTGGTGAGCACCAGCAGCGGTTCCAGACCGGCGTCGTACGCGGCGACCAGGCAGCGGTCGATCAGCCGCGGCCGGGGCTCCGGATCGGCGAGCGCGGTGACGATGGCCAACTGGTCGGCGTTGGCGACGACGATCCGCTCGAACGGGTCGTCGTCGTCGGCCGTCCGGCGCAGCACCGACAGGCGCGGCTCGACCCGGACGATGCGCGCCAGGGTGTCCTTGTCCCCGGACCAGTCGCCGACCACCGCGACCCGGTCCCCGACCACCACACCCTTGCGGCCCAGCTCGCGGGCCTTCATCGCGGTGACCGTGCGGTCCTCGACCAGGCAGGTGATGCGACCGCGGTCCACGGTGAGCACGAAGCCCTCCACCGCGTCCTCGTGTGCCGGCCGCTGGTGGGTGCGCGGCCGGGTGCCCCGCCGGTTGGGGCGGAAGCGGATGTCGTCCTCGTCGGTGTTCTTGCCGTAACGCCGCATCGCGGAGCCTCAGACGCCTTCACCGAGCATGCCGTGCCACATCCGCGGGAAGTCCGGCAGCGTCTTGGCGGTCGTGCCGACGTTCTCCACCCGCACCCCGGGCACGGCCAGGCCGAGCAGCGCGCCGGCGGTGGCCAGCCGGTGGTCGTCGTAGGTGTGGAAGACCCCGCCGTGCAGCGCGCGCGGCCGGATGCGCAGGCCGTCCGCGGTCTCGGTGACGTCACCGCCGAGGGCGTTGATCTCGCGGGTGAGCGCGGCCAGCCGGTCCGTCTCGTGCAGGCGCAGGTGCGCGACGCCGCGCAGCACCGACTCCGAGTCGGCCAGCGCCGCCACCGCGGCGATGCCCGGCGTCAGCTCGCCCACCTCACCGAGGTCGGCGTCGATGCCCTGCACCTTGCCGGTGCCGGTGAACGTGAGGCCCCGGTCGGTGAGTTCGCAGCTGCCGCCCATGGCGGTGAAGAGGTCGCGCAGCGCGTCACCCGGCTGGGTGGTGTGCGTGGGCCAGTCCGGAACGGTCACCGTGCCGCCGGTGATCAGGGCGGCGGCCAGGAAGGGCTGGGCGTTGGACAGGTCCGGCTCGACGACCAGGTCCCGGCCGAGCAGCGCGCCCGGCGTCACCCGCCACACGTTCGCCTCGCCGCCCGCCTCCGGGGTGTCCACCTGGGCGCCGGCGGCGCGCAGCATGCTCACCGTCATCCGGATGTGCGGCATCGACGGCAGCGTCCCGCCGACGTGGCGCACCTCCACGCCCTGGTTGAAACGGGCCCCCGAGAGCAGCAGCGCGCTCACGAACTGGCTGGACGAGGAGGCGTCGATCTCCACCGCGCCACCGGTGACGGACCCGCCGCCGTGCACCGTCAGCGGCAGCGCGCCCCGGCCGTCGTCGTCGATCCGGGCGCCCAGCGCGCGCAGCGCGTTGATGACGCCGTGCAGCGGACGCTCGTAGGCGCGCGGATCACCGTCGAAGCGCACCGAACCGTCGGCGAGCGCGGCGACCGGCGGCAGGAAGCGCATCACTGTGCCCGCGTTGCCGACGTCGACCGTCGCCGGACCGTGCAGCCCGGCCGGGATGATGCGCCACGCCTCACCGGTGCCGTCCGGACCGACGCCCTCCTCGATGCCGACCCCGAGCGCCCGGAGCGCGTCGGCCATCAGGACGGTGTCGCGGGAGCGCAACGGGCGGCGCAGCCAGCCCGGTTCCGAGGCCAGGGCCGCCAGCACCAGACCGCGGTTGGTGACCGACTTCGATCCGGGCACGGTGACGGTCGCGCTGACAGGTCCGGAGGCGGTCGGCGCGGGCCAGAGAGCGGTGTGGTCGGTCATGGCCCTTACTTTAGTGGCTGTTCAGGGCCTCATCTCTTCCCCGTCCGAGGGGAAACCGGGGCGAGGCGCCACTCTGCAACCGGCCGCCACCGCCGCGCGCCGCCGCGCGCCGCC
>NZ_BAAHCA010000642.1:0-2858 GCF_054776295.1 Streptomyces sparsus | reverse complement strand
GGTCGCCAGCAGCGACCCCGACGGGCTGCTCGCCACACCGGTCGAGACGGTGCCGGGCCGGGACGTCCCGGCCGCGCAGCGCCGGCTGGCCGAACTGGTGGCCGAGTACGAACCTCTGGAGGTCCTGGTCGGCCTGCCCCGCTCCCTGAGCGGACGCGAGGGGCCGGCCGCGGCCAAGGTGCGCGCGTTCGCCCAGGTCACCGCGCATCGGATCGCCCCGGTGCCGGTGCGGCTGGTGGACGAGCGGATGAGCACCGTCACCGCGGCGCAGTCCATGCGGGCGTCCGGAGTGAACGCGAAGAAGGGCCGCGCCCGTATCGACCAGGCAGCGGCTGTGGTGATTCTGCAGAGCGCCCTTGAGACCGAACGGGTGTCGGGGGAACCGCCGGGCCAGTGCGTCGAAGTGGTTGTCTGATCGCAGTACGGTAACGTTCCGCGCGAACGGCAGCCGTTCGAACGTTGTACGGATAAGGGCAGGTTGCCGAAGCGCGGCTTAGGGGATCGATGAGCGAGTACAGCCGGGGCCACGGCTCCCAACCATGGCATCCCGGGGACCCGCTGTACGGGGACCGGGGCTGGGACGGCACCCAGCAGGGCGACTGGGACGGTTACGGCCGTCAGCAGCCGGACGCGCAGCAGTGGGACCAGAGCGCCCAGCAGGCGGCCCCCGGCCCCCAGGACCCCTACGGGAACTCCCAGCAGCCGTACGGCTCCCAGCGCTACGACGGCCAGTACTCGCCGCCGCAGTACCAGCAGCACGCCGACCAGCCCCCCTCTCAGCGGTACGGCGACCCGCATCCACCTCGGGACCCCGCGGACCAGCACTACCCGGGGGCGGGCGGCCCCCAGCAGTACGAGCACCAGCAGTTCGGGCAACAGCGTCACGAACAGCGGGAGTACGAGAACCCGTACGGGCAGCAGCAGTACGGGCAGCCGCAGCACCCCGACACGGACGACACGCGGCAGCAGCCTGACGGCCCGCAGTACGGCCCGGCCGGTGACCCCTACGGTGAGCAGCTCCCCCCGGACGCCTACGGCCAGCAGCCGCCCGACTACTACGGCACGCCCGACGCCTACCCGCCGCCGAAGCCGCAGCGCCGGCAGGACGGCGCCGCACCCGGGGCCGAACCGGACACCGACTGGGACCCGGGCCCCGACCAGGGCGAGCACGCTTTCTTCAGCGGCGACGACACCGCGGACGCCGCCGGCGGCGGGGACGAAGCGGCCGGGCGCCGCGGCAACCGGTCGAGGCGCGGCAGCGCCAAGCGGAAGAACGGCTGCGCCTGCCTGATGGTGGCGGCCGTGCTGCTCGGAGGGGGCGGGACCGTCACCTACTTCGGGTACGACTTCTACCAGAGCCGCTTCGCCGAGGCCCCCGACTTCGCCGGAGAGGGCAGCGGTGAGGTCCAGGTGGAGATCCCGCCCGGGTCCTCGGTCTCCGACATGGGCAACATCCTCAGGAAGGCCGGTGTCGTCAAGAGCCACGACGCGTTCGTCGCGGCTGCCCGCGGCAGCGACAACAAGGCCCAGACGATCCAGGCGGGCAGTTACACGCTGCGCAAGGAGATGTCCGCGGCCTCTGCCATCCAGCTGCTGCTCGATCCGGCGAGCCAGTCCGGGCTGATCATTCCCGAGGGTCTGCGCGCGCTGAAGATCTACGAGATGATCGACGAGCGGACCGGCTCCGCGGAGGGCACCACCCGGAAGGCCGCCGAGTCGGCGGACCTGGGACTGCCCACCTGGGCGGACGGCAAGGTCGAGGGCTTCCTCTTCCCCGCGAAGTACAGCGTCACCGAGGACTCCGAGCCGGAGGCCGTGCTCAGGGAGATGGTCAAGCGGGCCAACGCCGAGTTCAAGAAGGTCGGCATGGAGGCCGAGGCCAGGAAGCTGGACCGGACACCGCACGAGATCCTCACCATCGCCTCGCTCATCCAGGCCGAGGCGCAGGAGAAGGACGAGTTCGGCAAGGTCTCGCAGGTCATCTACAACCGGCTCGAACCCGGCAACTCCGAGACCAACGGCAAGCTCGACTTCGACTCCACCATCAACTACGCCATGGGCCGCTCCACCCTGGACGTCACCGTGGACGACACCAAGTTCGACTCGCCGTACAACACCTACGTCAACGCGGGCCTGCCGCCCGGCCCGATCGACAACCCCGGGCACCAGGCCATCTCCGCCGCCCTCAACCCGACCGAGGGCGACTGGATGTACTTCGTCACCGTCAAGCCCGGTGACACCCGCTTCAGCGCGACCTTCGAGGAGCACCAGGAGCACGTGGCGGACTTCAACGCCGAGCAGCGCCGCAAGCGGGAGAGCCAGGGGAGCGACGACTGATGCGGCAAGCCACCCGGGCCGCGGTGCTCGGTTCGCCGATCGCGCACTCGCTCTCCCCGGTCCTGCACCGCGCCGCCTACCGGGAGTTGGGGCTCACCGACTGGACCTACGACCGGTTCGAGGTGGACGAGGCCGGCATCGGGCCGTTCCTCGCCGACCTCGACGGCTCCTGGGCGGGTCTCTCCCTCACGATGCCGCTCAAGCGGGCCGTCATCCCACTGCTGGACGAGGTCAGCGACACCGCGTCGGCCGTGGAGGCCGTCAACACCGTGGTGTTCACCGACGACGGCCGCCGGCGAGGTGACAACACCGACGTGCCGGGCATGCTGGCCGCCCTGCGTGAGCGGGGCGTGGAACGGGTGGACCGGGCGACGGTGCTCGGCGCCGGGGCCACCGCCTCCTCCGCACTGGCCGCACTGGCCCGCATCTGCTCCGGGCCCGTCACCGCCTGCGTGCGCAGTGAGGCCAGGGCGGCGGAGATGCGCAGCTGGGGCAACCGCCTGGGCCTCGACGTGCGCACC
>NZ_BAAHCA010000641.1:0-2861 GCF_054776295.1 Streptomyces sparsus | reverse complement strand
CGGCGTGGAGCGGCTCTCCGGCAGCCGCGTCGACGCCTGACCGCGGGAGCACCCGAACGCTCCCGTCGCCCGGGACCACCGCACGGGCACGCCACCCCGGCGTGCCGTCCGGGCGGGCCGCCGGGCCCCGAGCCCTCCGGGTGGCGGTGCCGACACCTGTCCTGTCGCGCCCAAGGCACCGCCACCCGGAGTTCAACAAACTGTTGACGTGCTGTCGCAGCCGTCCCTACGCTCCCCTTCGCGGAACTCGACTTCCGCAGCCCCGTACGGAAGGTCACCATGTCGAAGCCCCCGCTGTCGGCGCGGACACTCACCACCGAGTCCGGCGCCCCGGTCGCAGACAACCAGAACTCCGCCACCGCCGGTGCCGGCGGCCCGCTGCTGATCCAGGACCAGCACCTGATCGAGAAGCTCGCCCGGTTCAACCGCGAGCGCATCCCGGAGCGTGTGGTGCACGCCCGCGGCTCCGGCGCGTACGGGTACTTCGAGGTGACCGACGACGTCTCGCACCTCACCCGGGCGGCGTTCCTCGGCTCGGTCGGCCAGCGCACCGAGCTGTTCGCCCGCTTCTCCACCGTCGCCGACAGCCTGGGCGGGGCCGACGCCGTCCGCGACCCCCGGGGCTTCGCCGTCAAGTTCTACACCGAGGAGGGCAACTACGACCTCGTCGGCAACAACACGCCGGTGTTCTTCATCAAGGACCCGCTGAAGTTCCCCGACTTCATCCACTCGCAGAAGCGCGACCCGTTCACCGGCAGGCAGGAGCCGGACAACGTCTGGGACTTCTGGTCGCACTCCCCCGAAGCCACCCACCAGATCACCTGGTTGATGGGCGACCGCGGCATCCCCGCCTCGTACCGCCACATGAACGGCTACGGCTCGCACACCTACCAGTGGACCAACGCCGACGGCGACGCCTTCTACGTCAAGTACCACTTCAGGACCAACCAGGGTGTGCGCTGCCTCAGCAGCGAGCAGGGCGCACGCACGGCCGGCACGGACGCCGACAGCCACCAGACGGACCTGCTCCAGGCCATCGAGCGCGGCATCCACCCCTCGTGGACGCTGCACGTCCAGGTGATGCCGGCCGCCGACGCCGCCGACTACCGGTTCAACCCGTTCGACCTGACGAAGGTGTGGCCGCACCGGGACTACCCGCTCCAGCGGGTGGGCCGCCTGGTGCTCGACCGCAACCCCGAGAACGTGTTCGCCGAGGTGGAGCAGGCGGCGTTCTCGCCGAACAACTTCGTGCCGGGCATCGGCCCCTCCCCCGACAAGATGCTCCAGGGACGGCTGTTCGCCTACGCCGACGCCCAGCGCTACCGGCTCGGCGTCAACCACACCCGACTGCCGGTCAACGCGCCGCGCACCGAGGTCGACAACTACGGCAGGGACGGCCTGATGGCCACCAACCCGCAGGGGCGGGCGGCCAGGAACTACGAGCCCAACTCCTACGGCGGGCCCGTCCAGACCGGCCGGCCGCCGACCGCGCCCCTGGCCGTCGGCGGGCACACCGGCACCCACGAGGCGCCCGCGCACACCAAGGACGACGACTTCTTCCAGGCGGGCGAGCTGTACCGGCTGATGTCGCGGGAGGAGCAGGAGCGCCTGGTGGCGAACATCGCCGGCGGACTGTCCCAGGTGACCCGCGACGACGTCGTGGAGCGGAACCTCGCCCACTTCCACGCCGCCGACCCCGACTACGGCCGGCGCGTCGAGCAGGCGGTGCGTGAGCTGCGCGAGAGCTGACGGGGAGGTCACTCCCGCGCACCTCCCGTACCACCGGCCCGTGACGAGGGGTGGCCGGTGGTACGGGAGAACACCTTCCGGCACGGCCCGCGTGCCGCGCGGCGGAGCCCGGCTCCCCCGCCCCTCGATCCCGCCCCTCGAACCCGCCCGACGAACCCGCCCGACGGAGCGAACGTCCTGTCGCGCCCAGCCTCGCCCCGCCGGGCGTCCAGCACACGACTCGCGGGTGACTGATTGCCGCAAGCCGTCCCGGGGACCCGTTCGATCGGGGACGATGGGAGGTACAGGCGCACGGGTTCCCCGCCCGGCGCCGCGGACGGCGAGGACGGGTGAGATGACGGAGAACGTGCCGGTGCGCTGCCCGGCATGCCGACGCGAGCACGCGTACACCCCACCGACGTACCCCTGCCCGTGCGGAGCCCCGGTCAGCCCGCCGGTGCTGCGGTACGGCGTGCCCGCCCAGGTGCACACCCGCACCTGGGCGAACTCCTGGGTCGCGCTGCGCTGCGAGAGCTGCGGCCGCCGGGAGGAGTGGCCGCAACCCGAACTGGGCTGCCCCTGCGGCGCGCTGCTGTGGTTGCCGATGGACGCGGCCCGGATCGACGCCGCCGAGGCCGCCGCCCACCTCCAGGGCGGCTCCACCGGCGTCGACCACCGCGCGGGCCGGCGGCGTCCGGCGTTCCGTCCGGTGACGATCCGCACCGCCCGCGACGCCGTACTGGCGGCCGGGCAGTACCTGAACTGGCTCGGTTTCCGCGACGTACGCGCCGCCGAGAACCGGCCCGCCTCCGGTGTCGACCTGCGCGGTCCGCGCGTGGTCGCCCGGGTTGATCCCACCACCTCACCCACCGGCCTGCGCGCGGTCGAGACGCTCTGGCTGAACGGCCTCAACGAGTCGGCGGTGGCGGTCTGCTTCGCGCTGGCCGGATACACCGGCGAGGCCCGCGCCCGGGCCGACGAGGTCTCGCTGCCGCTCTTCGTACTCGATCTGACGGGCACTCCGCAGCCCGTCAACACCGCCGCGGACGACCTGATCCGTACCGGCGCCTGACGCCGCGTCCCCGGCCACACCCGCCCACCACCGCGCACCGGCACCGGCGGGTGCGGCCGGC
>NZ_BAAHCA010000640.1:0-2863 GCF_054776295.1 Streptomyces sparsus | reverse complement strand
CCCCGGCGGGCGGGTCCGGCGCGGATCAGGGCCGCCGGTAGAGCTCCGTCATACGGGCGGCCGCCCGGGCGAACCGTTCGCGCAACGCGGCCGGCGCACGCACCTCCGCCTCCGGGCCGAGGGCGAGCAACTGGCCGAAGGCGATGTCCTGCGACTCCACCCGCAGGGTGACGGTCAGCCAGCCGGACTCGTCCAGGGTGCCGCCCGCCACGGCCTCGTCGGCGGCGGCCCGGTCGCCGTGCACATACCGCAGGTGCCGCGCCCCGGCGGGGGAGAGCCGCAACTCCACCGCCTCACGGAGCACGGAACGGGCGAACGAGGCCGCCCGTTCGGCCCAGAAGGCCGCCAGGTCGAACTGCTCGTCCCGGGCGAAGCGGCCCTGCCCGGCGGCCACCGCGAGAAAGCGGTCCACCCGGTAGACGCGGAAGCCGCCCTCGGCCGCGGCGGCCAGATACCAGACGCCCGCCTTGAGTACGAGGCCGTAGGGGTGCAGCTCCCTGGTCACTTCGCCCTGCCGGCGCCGGTAACGTACCGTCACCGGGCGGTCGTCCCAGACGGCTTCGGCGAGCGGCGGGAGGAACGGCGGCGCCTTCGGCTCCTGCCACCAGCCGGGGGCGTCCAGGTGGAAGCGCTGGGCCACCGCCTGCGGCGCGTCGCGCAGCTCGGGGGTGAGCGCGGCGGACACCTTCAGCCGGGCCGCCGACGCGGCGTCCGCCAGCCCGAGGTCCTGGAGCGCGCTCGGCACCCCGGACAGGAACAGCGCCTCCGCCTCTCCCTTGGCGATGCCGGTGAGCCCCGTCCGATAGCCCCCCACCAGGCGGTATCCTCCTGCCCTTCCCCGCTCGGCGTAGACCGGGACCCCGGCTTCGGACAGTGCCGCCACGTCCCGGGTGACAGTACGTTCCGACACCGACAGCTCCGCGGCGATTTCGGCGGCGGTCATCGTCCGCCGGTGCTGCAGCAGCAGCACCATCCTGATCAGCCGGGCAGCGCGCATGGCTGCATTGTGTCCCCCCGACGGGGCAGAGAGGTGACCGGGGCGTTCCGGCTGTGCCAACCGTCGGACACGAGCGCTGACGAGGTGTCGGAAACAGCTCCCGCTGCTAACGTTCAGTCACCTATCCAGTCACCAAGGATTTGAGCTATGGCCACTAATCCCCGCGAGCAGTGGGGCACTCGGGCGGGTTTCCTGCTGGCCGCGATCGGTTCCGCGATCGGGCTGGGCAACATCTGGCGATTCCCTGCCGAGGCCTACCGCAACGGTGGCGGAGCGTTTCTGCTGCCCTACCTCATCGCCCTCCTCACCGCCGGTCTGCCGCTGCTGATCCTCGAGTACACGATCGGCCGCCGCTACCGCCAGTCACCTCCGGCCGCCTACCGGCAGCTGGCCAAACCCGCGCAGTTCATCGGCTGGTGGCAGGTGGCGATCTGCTTCGTCATCGCCACCTACTACGCCGTGATCCTCGCCTGGGCCGTGCGCTACGTCGGCTTCTCCGTCGGCCAGCAGTGGGGCGGTGACCCCGAGACCTTCCTGTTCGGCGACTTCCTCGCCGTCGCGGAGGAGCCGGGCACCGTCTCCACCTACGTCGGCGGTGTCTTCTGGCCGCTGCTGTTCGTGTGGGTCGCCGTCCTGGTCATCCTGGCCTTCGGCGTCCGGCGCGGCATCGAGGCGGCCAACAAGATCTTCATTCCGCTGCTGGTCGTCTTCTTCGTGGCCCTGGTGGTCCGGGCGGTCACGCTGGAGGGCGCGGCCACCGGCCTGGACGCCTTCTTCTCACCGGACTGGGGCGCGCTGACCGACGGCAGTGTGTGGGTCGCGGCCTACGGGCAGATCTTCTTCTCGCTGTCCATCGGCTTCGGCATCATGATCACCTACGCCTCGTACCTGCGCCGGCGCGCCGACCTCACCGGCTCCGCGCTGGTGGCCGGGTTCGCCAACAGCTCCTTCGAGATCCTCGCCGGTATCGGCGTCTTCGCGACCCTCGGCTTTCTCGCCGCCAGCACCGGCGGCGAGATCGGCGACGTGCAGGGCGGTCTGGGGCTGGCGTTCGTGGCCTTCCCGACGATCATCTCCAACATGCCGCTGGGCGCGCTGTTCGGTGTGCTGTTCTTCGGCTCGCTGGTGATCGCGGGACTCTCCTCGCTGATCAGCATCGTGCAGGTGGTCGTCTCCGCGGTGCAGGACCGCACCGGCATGGCACGCGTCCCGGCGGTGCTGGTCTGCGGAGGCGCCGTCGCCGTGGTCTCCCTCGCGCTGTTCCCGACCGACGGCGGCCTCTACCTGCTGGACGCCTCCGACCACTTCATCAACCAGTACGGCATCGCGCTCGCCGCCCTGGTCAGCGTGATCACCATCGCCTGGGTGCTGCGCCGCCTGCCGATCCTCCAGAAGGACGCCGACGACACCTCCGCCGTCCGGCTGGGCCGCTGGTGGCGCATCTGCCTCGGAGTGATCACCCCGGTCGTGCTCGGCTGGATGCTGGTGGACGCGCTGCGCCAGGAACTGTCCGAGAACTACGAGGGCTACCCCACCGGGTTCCTGCTCGCCGTGGGCTGGGGCGCGGCCATCGGCGCCCTCGTGATCGCCGTGCTGCTCGCGCTGATCCCCTGGCGCCGGGCCAGCGACCTGCCACCGGACGAAGGCGTCCCGGTGGTCACGGACTCGGAGCCCCCGGCCGCCCCTGACGAGAGGAACCGCTGATGTCCACCGGCGCCATCGTGATGATGATCATCTCCATCGCCGTCGTGTGGGGCGGTCTGATCGCGGCGATCCTGAAGCTCCGCGCCAGCCCGGAGGAGCCCGAGCCGGAGCCCGGCGCTCCGGCGGGCCCGGCGACCTGAGGCGGGCCGTCCCACCGCGGGC
>NZ_BAAHCA010000639.1:0-2871 GCF_054776295.1 Streptomyces sparsus | reverse complement strand
CGTCAGGTCCACGAGCAGGTGGCCGTCCACGAGCAGGGCCGTGGCGGCGCGGGCGTGCTCCCCGGCGGCCGTGGCACACGCGGCGCAGGGACAGCCGGGACACGGGAGGCCGGCGGGGGCGCCGGTGCCGAGCAGAGTCAGTTCCACCCCCCGATCGTCTCTCGTCCGGCTCGGGAAAGCGCGGGGACCCCGCCGCCGGTCCGCTCCGTCACGAGTACGCTGCGGGCAGTGATGCCGATGATCTCCAGGAGGCGTACATGGCGTGGACGTGGCGGTTCGAGAAGGCCGACGGTACGGAGACCGAGTCCCCGGTGGCGGTTGAGGACTTCTCCACGCAGGGCGACGCGGAGTCCTGGATCGGGGAGATCTGGAAGGAGCTGCTGGACGGCGGCGTCGACCAGGTGACCCTGTTCGAGGACTCGACGAAGATCTACGGCCCGATGAGCCTGCACGAGGCGCAGGACTGACGGGCCGGGCCGCCCTCCCGGCCGGGGCGGGAGCGGGGCGGACCCGGTGACGCCCCGCCGGACGCGCTGATGCCCCGACCCCGCTGCGAAGGGGGCCGGGGCATCACCGGCGGTGCGTGCGGACGGTCGCTCAGCCGTTGGGCTCCAGCGGGATCAGGCCCTCGTCGCTCAGCATCGCGCGGACCTCGTCGATCGTCGCCCCGCGCTCGGGGAGGATCAGTTCGGAGGGTTCCAGCGCGTCGTCGGCCAGCGGTGACCCCAGCCGGTGAACCGCGTCGAGCAGGGCCTCCAGCGTGCGCCGGAAACCTGGCTCGTCGCCGTTCTGCATCTCCTCCAGCAGCTCGTCGTCCAGTTTGTTGAGCTCGGCGAAGTGACTGTCGTCCAGCTTCACCTGGCCTTCCCCCATGATCCTTACGATCACGCTGCGCTCCTTCTCACGGGGCTTCGAGCCACTGTCGTCACTGCTTGTCGAACCTGGGCGCGTCCTGGGTCTGCTGACCCTGCGTGGTGCCGCCCTCGCCACCCGAAGCGCCCGAAGCGCCTTCAATGGCTTGCTGGCCCGCGCTGGTGCCGCCGGCCAGCTCCGCCTTCATGCGCTGCAACTCCAGCTCGACGTCCGAGCCGCCGGAGATCCGGTCCAGCTCGGCCGTGATGTCGTCCTTGGCGGTGCCGGTGGGGTCGTCCAGCGCGCCCGAGGCGAGCAGCTCGTCGATGGCGCCGGAGCGTGCCTGCAACTGGGCGGTCTTGTCCTCCGCCCGCTGGATCGCCATGCCGACGTCGCCCATCTCCTCGGAGATGCCGGAGAACGCCTCGCCGATCTGCGTCTGCGCCTGGGCGGCCGTGTAGGTGGCCTTGATGGTCTCCTTCTTCGTGCGGAAGGCGTCCACCTTGGCCTGCAACCGCTGGGAGGCGAGCGTCAGCTTCTCCTCCTCGCCCTGCAGCGTCTGGTGCTGCACCTGGAGGTCGGAGACCTGCTGCTGGAGGGCGGCCCGGCGGGACAGCGCCTCCCTGGCCAGGTCCTCGCGGCCCAGGGCGAGAGCCTTCTTGCCCTGCTCGGCCAGCTTGTCGGACTGGCCGTTGAGCTGGTTCAGCTGCAACTCCAGCCGCTTGCGGGACGTCGCCACGTCGGCGACGCCGCGCCGCACCTTCTGCAGCAGCTCCAGCTGCTTCTGGTACGAGTAGTCGAGTGTTTCGCGCGGGTCCTCAGCCCGGTCCAGGGCCCTGTTGGCCTTCGCGCGGAAAAGCATCCCCATCCGCTTCATGACACCGCTCATGGGCCTCGCGCGCCCCCTTCGTAACCGACGTGAGCCTTACGCACCTTCTACGGACCCACAGTACGGGCCCTGCTTCCATTACCGCACTGTTCGGCGTCGGATGCGCTCATTCTCCAGGACGATCGTGACCCCGGCTTGTCCCGCCCAAGGAGTAGACGTGGAGCCGCGGACGTGTGCGACGCGCGCGGGAGGGCGGGTTCCCTGCTGCCGGCTGTTGCCGGCTGTTGCCGGATCGTGCCCACCGGGGGTGGGGGCCATGCCCCGGCACGACGTACTCTGGGGGCGTGTTCCGAAGCCGTTCCAAGGATGAGCAGGCCGCGCCCGCCCCGGCGACCGAGGACCTGACGCAGCCGACCCGCAACCCGCAGGCGCCCAAGGGCCGCCCCACGCCCAAGCGACGGGAGTCCCAGTCCCAGCGACGCAGCCTCTCCAAGCCGCCGGCCAACCGCAAGGAGGCGGCCAAGCGCTCGCGTGAGCTGCGCCGCGCGGAGCTCGCCAAGCAGCGTGAGGCGCTAGCCACCGGTGACGAGCGCTACCTTCCGCTGCGGGACCGCGGCGCCGTGCGCCGCTTCACCCGCGACTTCATCGACTCCAAGTGGCACGTCGCGGAGTTCTTCCTGCCGATCGCGGTGTTCATCCTGGTGATGAGCCTGCTGCCGTCGCTCCAGGCGAAGAACATCTCGCTGCTGCTCTGGATGGGCGTCATCATCATGATCGTCGTCGACTCCGTGTTCACCAGGTTCCGGCTGAAGAAGGCGCTCCAGGAGCAACTCCCGGACGAGAACCACCGCGGCGCGACGCTCTACGGCCTGATGCGCACGCTGCAGATGCGGCGGATGCGGCTTCCCAAGCCCCAGGTGGCCCGGGGCGAAGCACCGCGCCGCTGATGACCGGTCTGCTGGAGTTCGGCGGGGACGCCGCCGAACGGTGGCTCGGCGGAGCCGGGCGGCTGCGGGACGCGGTCCGGCAGTCCCTGGTGGCACGCCAACTGGACGAGCAGATCGCGGCCCGGTTCCCCGTCGGCCGGCGCCTGCGGGTGCTCGACGTGGGGCCGGGGCAGGGCATCCAGGCCTTACGGCTGGCCCGCGCGGGCCATGAGGTGACGGGCCTGGAGGCCGACCCGGTGATGC
>NZ_BAAHCA010000638.1:0-2881 GCF_054776295.1 Streptomyces sparsus | reverse complement strand
CGGCGCCCGCAGCCGGAGCTGCCCCGGCCGCCGGGGGAGACGACGAACCTGGTCGCCGTCTTCAGCGGCTCCACCCGCAAGGGCCGCTGGCGCACCGGGCGGCGCATCAACGCCTTCGCCTGCTTCGGCGGGGTGGACATCGACCTCACCGAAGCCTTCTTCGACCAGCGGGAGATCGTCGTCCAGGCCACCGCGCTGTTCGGCGGCATCGACATCGTCGTGCCCGAGAACGTCGGCGTCCGCGGCAGCGGCGCCGGCGTGTTCGGGGCCTTCGACGTCGACCACGAGGAGGCCGCCGACCCGGACGCGCCGGTGGTCGTGATCCGGGGCGCGGCGGTCTTCGGAGGGGTCGAGGTGCGGCGGAAGAAGGGCAAGCGGATCCGGGATCTCCGGGCGCCTCGCGACTGAGCGCATAGACACGCGCACAGCGGGTATTGCTTCGGGCATCGTCTCTCGCACGGCCACTCGCGCCAACTGCCGTGCGCAGCAAGGCGGAAAGGGTGACTCCATCGCCGTCGTCAGGAGTAGACCGTGCTGCAACCGCCGCATCAGCCCCTGCAGGCCGCTGTAGTTCCCGCGCAGCGCACCGCCACGCGGGGGCAAGCGGAGCCATGGCATTCGGAGGCGGTGTGTCACCGGGACGAAGCCGGGCTGTTCTTCGCTCCTTCCAAGGAACCGACCGCGGCGCGGCTGGCGCGCGAGCAGGCGGCCAAGCGGGTCTGCGCCCGCTGCCCGGTCCTGGTGGAATGCCGTGAGCACGCCCTGCTCCAGCCGGAGCCGTACGGCGTGTGGGGCGGACTGACCGCCGCCGAGCGCCGTGTGGTGCTGGCCCGCAGGCGCCGCCGGGACGCCACCGCCCCGGAACCGACGCACCCCTCGGTGCAGCGCATCGCCTGACCCGCGAGGCAGCCGCCGCTGGAGCCGGTCCGGGCCCCGGTCCGGGCCCGCACGGATCAGTCCTCGGCTCGACTCCTCGGCCGACCCCGCGTCCGTTCCGTGCGCACGGTCTCCGTTCCGTGCGCACGGTTCCGTCCGCGGGGCCGTCGGTTCAGCGTGCGCGGTCGAAGTCGATGGCGCTGTAGGCGCGGAGCTTCGACAGCTGGTGGGTGGAGTCGATCTGCCGGATGGTGCCGGACTTCGACCGCATCACCAGCGACTGCGTGAACGCGGTCTCCGCCTGGTAGCGCACGCCGCGCAGCAGGTCGCCGTCGGTGATGCCGGTCGCCACGAAGAAGACGTTCTCGCCCGAGACCAGGTCGTCCGTGTGCAGCACCCGGTCCAGCTCGTGGCCCGCGTCCAGGGCGCGCTGCCGCTCCGCGTCGTCCTTCGGCCACAGCTTGCCCTGGATGGTGCCGCCCAGGCACTTGATGGCGCAGGCGGTGATGATGCCCTCCGGGGTGCCGCCGATGCCCAGCAGCAGGTCCACGCCGACGCCTTCGCGGACCGCCATGATCGCGCCGGCCACGTCGCCGTCGGAGATGAACTTGATCCGGGCGCCCGTCTCCCGGATCTCCTTCACGATCCCGTCGTGCCTCGGCCGGTCCAGGACCACGACGGTGACGTCCTCCGGGGCGCAGCCCTTGGCCTTCGCCACCCGCCGGACGTTGACCGACGCGGGCGCGTCGATGTCCACGTACTCGGCGGCCTCGGGGCCCGTCACGAGCTTGTCCATGTAGAAGACCGCCGACGGGTCGAACATCGCGCCGCGCTCGGCGACGGCCAGTACCGACACGGCGTTGGCCATGCCCTTGGCCGTCAGGGTGGTGCCGTCCACCGGGTCCACCGCGACGTCGCACTCGGCGCCCGTTCCGTCGCCCACGCGCTCACCGTTGTAGAGCATCGGCGCTTCGTCCTTCTCGCCCTCGCCGATGACCACCACACCGTTCATGGACACGGTCGAGACCAGGGTGCGCATCGCCTTGACGGCCGCGCCGTCCGCGCCGATCTTGTCGCCGCGGCCGACCCAGCGGCCCGACGCCATGGCCCCGGCCTCGGTGACCCGCACCAGTTCCAGCGCGAGGTTGCGGTCGGGGGCCTCCGGACTGACCTCGAGCTGCGACGGAAGATGGTGGTTCTCTGTCATCGGGACGCACCTTTCTGCACGGTCGCCGGGAGCTGCGGCCGGACAGTACAAGAGGAGTGAGGGTACGTACGACCTTATCCGCACCCCGCCATTGTGAGCAGGGGGGCCCACGCATGAGCGGGCTCGCGGCCGGAACCGGCGCGGCGGGGGCCGGTTCGGACCGGTTCCGTCCATGGGGGACCATGGACGGGTGGCGACGATGCGTGGCAAGAAGACGGTGCGGGACATGGTGCTGTCCATGGCGGTGATCGGGGCGGGTGCCTGGTTCCTCTGGCTGTTCCTCCCGCACGACGACCAGCAGGACCCGGTGCGCGAGGTCAGCTACCGCACGGAGCTGGTCACCGCGGAGCGGGGGGCGCCCTACGCGCTGGCCGCCCCCGAGGGGCTGTCCGACGACTGGCGCGCCACCTCGGTCTTCTACCGGGCGCAGAGCGACCACGGCGCGGTCTGGCACCTGGGTTTCATGGACCCGGACAACGAGTACGCGGCCGTCGAGCAGAGCGACGCCGACCCCACCAAGTTCGTCGCGAAGGTCACCCACGGCGCGGAACGCACCGACCGCACCGAGCGGCTGGACGGCGACACGTGGACCTACTACGAGGGCGCGAAGTACGACGCCCTGGTGCTGGAGCAGCCCGACGTGACGACGGTGGTCACCGGCACGGCCCCGAAGGTGCGGCTGGGTGAGCTGGCCGCCGCCCTGGAGACGGAGCGGGCCCCGGCGAACGCCGGGACCCCGGACGGTGCCGAGCCGCCCGCCCAGCGCGAGGCGGCCGGTACGGACCCGAAGGGCTGACG
>NZ_BAAHCA010000637.1:0-2886 GCF_054776295.1 Streptomyces sparsus | reverse complement strand
GGCGTCGACCTCCGGGGTGTCCACGCCCGCGTCGGCCTCCTCCGACTCGTCCTGCGAGACGTCGATGCCGAAGTCCGTCGCCAACCCGGCCAGTCCGGAGCCGTAACCCTGGCCCACCGCGCGGAACTTCCAGGCCCCGGCCCGGCGGTACAGCTCACCGAAGACGAACGCCGTCTCGGGGCCCGCGTCGGTGATGTCGAAGGCCAGCAGCGTCTCCCCGGTGTGGTCGGACAGCAGTAGCCGCAGGTCCTCCAGCGCCCCGAACGTCGCGCCCGCGTATCGGCTGGCGGCCACCACCACACGTTCCGCGGTTGCCGGCAGGGCGGAGAGGTCAACGAGGACCCGGTCCTCGGTTCCCGAGCCGGTGGGCGACTTGCCCAGCATCTGCACCGAGCCGTCCGCGGCGGTCGGGTTGTTGTAGAAGAAGAAGTCCTCGTCCCGGGCGACCTTGCCGTCCCCGCCGAGCAGCAGGGTGGAGATGTCGGCGTCGCCCTCGCCGGTGGGATCGGACCAGGAGAGTGTGCACACCACTGAGGCGACGTCGTCCTTGATGTCCGACAGTGCGATGTTCTGGCCCTTGGACATCCGATGCATGCGGCCCCCCACGGTTTCTCTGCGACAGCGCACGCCACAGTGGGGTGTGAGCTGGATCACCCCTGGCGTGTGGCGGAAACGCTAGTGGTTCACCGTTCACCGGACAGGCGGAACCGGAGATTGGCCCGACCTGTCACAGGGCTGTGACGCACCGCGGCCTCCTGCCGCACGCGCCGCGCGCGGCAGGAGTCACTTCGCGGCGCGTGGCCGTGTGGAGGGGCGGGGAGGAGAGGGGCGCCGCTGATCGCGCCGTGTGGGCGGCACTTTCCGGCCACTTCTGCCGCAGCGGTCCGGGACGCGGACGTCGTCCGGGAGTTCGGGGATCACCCGCGGCGCCAGGAGGTGTAGTCGACCAGGTCCGTCCATTCGCGGTCGGTCCGCCCGGGCACGGCCCGGTTCGCCTCCGACCACTGGCGGACCAGCGCGGCGTAGATGGGTGTCTGCTGCGGAACCGGTTCGGCGGGCAGGGTCCGCGGTGGCGGGGAGAGTCGCCCTGCTGATGCTGTGGTGGTCACCCGTGTTCAACGGCCGACCACGCCAGGGGTCACGCGGACGGCACCGGTGAGCCGTCGGTGGCTCGTAAACGCGCTGCCCCCGGGGCTCGTTCGCGCACTAGTGTGAAACAGTCCCGGCGCCCGGTGCGGAAGCGTCCGGGAGGGGCACGAGAGCACGGGAAGGCGAGACGGCGTGGCACCCATCCGGCGACGTGAGCGGCAGCGTCAGGCGCGTCGGCTCGCGGAACTGCGCGGCACCTGCGAGGCGTTGCTGAGCGGGTTGGAGCCGGCCGGCGCCGCCGACGCGTGGGCCCTGTGCGAGCACGTCGGACGACGACGCGGCCGGACGGTCAGATCGCTCGCCATGGACCTGCGCGGCAGCGGCCTGCACGGGCTCTGGATCGCCACCGACGCCGAGGACTTCGTCGTCTACGAGTCCCACACCAGCAGGCTCCACCAGGAGCACATCATCGCGCACGAGCTCGCGCACATCGTCTGCGGCCACCACAGCGGTGAACAGCTCGACGACTCGATGGCGCGTGTACTGTTCCCCAGCATCGATCCCGGTGCCGTGCGCGCCGTGCTCGGCCGCTGCGGATACCAGGCAGGCGCCGAACAGGAGGCGGAAACCATGGCGTCACTGCTGCTGACACGGGTGCGGGCGACTCCCGTCGAACCTGTGGGCCCGGCGCCCGCGGAGGCCGCCGAGACGCTCGCGCGGATCGAGAGCGCACTCGGCACGGACACCTTCCGCCGCCCGACCGGATCATGATCTACCAAGTACTGTCCTGGAGTTGCGCGCTGGGCGGACTGGCGGCGTTCCTCTACAAGCTGCCGGCCGCCGTCCGGCACCGGACCGATCCCGCGCTGATCGCCCTCTGCGCCTACTTCCTGTGCTCCAGCCTCAGCTTCGTGGTGGAACTCGACCAGATCAGGACCCACCTCAACGCCCTGCTGCACTACCCGAACATCACCACGCTGCTGTGCCAGGCCCTGGTCGTGGTGCTCACCGCCGCCCAGCAGGTCGTGCTCGTCCACTGGTCGCACCCGCCGCCGCAGGCCAGGCTGCTGGCCCGTCGCCGCATGCTCGGTTTCGGCGCCGCCCTCCTCGTCCTCGCCGGGCTGTTCTTCTTCGTCAACCCGCCCACCCGGCAGGGATCGGCCGAGGTCACCGTCCTGCTGAACATGGAGAACCCGCGCTACGCGCTGTACTTCTCGCTGTACCTCGCAGTCTGCGCCGTCGGGCAGGTCGGCGCGGTCCGCATGTCCCTGCGGTACGCGCGGATCGCGCATCGGCCCTGGCTGCGCCGCGGCATGTGGGCGGTCACCGCGGGCGGCCTGCTGATCCTCTGCTACTGCGCGGTGCGCTACGTCGAGATCGCCGGCATGCGACTGGGCTTCGACAACCCCTGGAGCTGGCTCTACTGGACGACCGGCAGCGTCGGCTCGCTGCTCCAGGTCTTCGGCTGGACGGTCCCCTCCTGGGGGCCGCAGCTGTCGCGGGCTGGCCGCTGGTGGGCCGACTACCGCGCGTACCGGCGGCTGGCGCCGCTGTGGTGGGCGCTGTACCGCGCCAGCCCCGGCATCGCCCTGGCAGAGCCGCCCTCCCGGCTGGCGGAACTCCTGCCGCCGCGTGACCTGGAGTACCGGCTCTACCGGCGGGTCATCGAGATCCGCGACGGGCAGCTGGCGCTTCGACCCTGGCTGGACCCGGAAGCCGTGCGACGGGAGGCGGACCGGGCCGGGCTGCCGCCGGACCGGCCGTCGACCGCGTACGAGGCCCTGCTGCTGCGCACGG
>NZ_BAAHCA010000636.1:1772-2887 GCF_054776295.1 Streptomyces sparsus | reverse complement strand
ATGCGCGCTTGTGGCGCCGACCCCCGGCACGTGCGCCTCGTCGAGCGGGTGTGGGCGGGCCTCCCCGCCCGTGCCAGGAACGCCGACGCCCACAACGCCGCCCAGGACGGGACGCCCGCCGCCCACAACGGGACCGGTCGCGCCGGTCCCGTTGTCGCGCTCTGCCACGGAGACCTGCACCTGGGCCAGTTGGTGCGGCCACCGAGCCGCGCGGAGCGCTGGCTGCTCATCGATGTCGACGACCTGGGGGTCGGGGACCCGGCGTGGGACCTGGCCCGGCCGGCGGCCTGGTACGCCGCAGGTCTGCTGCCGACGGAGGACTGGCAGCGGTTTCTCGGTGCCTATCTCGACGCCGGCGGCTGCGCGGTGCCGCCCGGCACCGACCCGTGGGCGGTGCTCGACGTGCCGGCCCGGGCGCTGACCGCGCAGACCGCGGCGAGCGGCCTGGTCCGGGCAGTCGCCGAGGGCAGGCCGCCGGACGAGGTGGAACTGGTGCTGCTGGACACCTGCTTGCGCATTGCCGGCCCCGGAGGGCCCGCACAGGCTTAGGCTGGCTCCGGCCGGAGGGGCCGGCCGGTTTTCGCGAGGAGAAGCAGACGATGCAGTGTCCCAAGTGCCGTGCGCCCATGCAGACGTACAACCGCGGCGGCGTGCAGATCGAGCAGTGCGGCGGATGCCGGGGGATCTTCCTCGACTACGGCGAGCTGGAGGCGCTCACCAGCCTGGAGTCGCAGTGGAGCCAGCAGCCGCCGCCCGCCCAGCCCGCGCCGCCGCCCGCCCAGCCGCACCCGGGCGGCCAGCCGTACCCGGCGCAGCCCTACCCCGCCGCCCAGCCCTACGCGGCGGCACCCGCCTGGGGAGCGCCGCGGCACGGGCACCACGGCTACCGGGGCAAGAAGGGCTTCGGCCGCATGCTGTTCTCCTCCTGAGCCGAGCCGCCCCCGAACCCCCCTGAGCCGCCCCCGAACGGCCGTCGGCCGCCCGACTCGGGAGGGCCCGCGCAGTGCCCGCACGACAGAGCCCCCGGCCGGAAGGCCGGGGGCTCTGTGCGAGGTGTGGACGATACTGGGATTGAACCAGTGACCTCTTCCGTGTCAGGGAAGCGCTCTCCCGCT
>NZ_BAAHCA010000636.1:0-1672 GCF_054776295.1 Streptomyces sparsus | reverse complement strand
GAACCAGTGACCTCTTCCGTGTCAGGGAAGCGCTCTCCCGCTGAGCTAATCGTCCATGGAGGTGGAGACGGGATTTGAACCCGTGTAGACGGCTTTGCAGGCCGTTGCCTCGCCTCTCGGCCACTCCACCAGGAGCGTCGGGGGTCGGGATGATCCCCTGTCTCGAGCGGACGACGAGATTCGAACTCGCGACCCTCACCTTGGCAAGGTGATGCTCTACCAGCTGAGCCACGTCCGCAGGTGCCGTTTCCCGGGCCCGCGTGCACGGCCCGGCGACGTGTTGAACTTTAGCGGATTCCGGGGCCAGCTCAAATTCCGTTGTTCGGCGGCAGCCGCCATAGACTCGAAACCGTGCTCGATCAGCCCCCTCTCGCCCGCTTCGGCGACCTCCTCGCCTGCGACCTGCGGGATGTCACCAGCGACCCCGCAGCCCTGGACTCCAAGGGCTGGTGGGCCGTGGTCGCCGACTTCGAGGGGGCGACGGTCTGCGCCCGCTTCGGCGACGTGCGGACCGCACCGCGGCGGCGGCAGGCCGCGCCCGCACGGTGGCGGGGTCCGGCGGCGAAGGACTGGACCTCCTCCCTGGACGAGGCCGGCTACCAGGCCGGGGTCCGCCGCATCCGCGCCCACATAGCGGCCGGTGAGGTCTACCAGGCGAACCTGTGCCGGGTACTCGGCGCGCCGCTGCCCGATCCGGAGACGGCCGACATCGACGCGCTCGCGGCGCTGCTGGACCACGGCAACCCGGCGCCCTACGCGGGCACCGTCCGCCTGCCCGGGCACGGCGTGGAGGTCGCCACCGCCTCACCCGAGCTGTACCTGCGGCGCAGCGGGCGCCTCGTGGAGTCCGGGCCCATCAAGGGCACCGGCAGGACCGAGGCGGACCTGCTGCCGAAGGACCACGCCGAGAACGTCATGATCGTGGACCTGGTCCGCAACGACCTGGGCCGGGTGTGCGCCCCCGGCAGCGTCACCGTCCCCCGGTTGTGCGCGGTGGAGCCGCACCCGGGGCTGGTCCACCTGGTGTCCTCGGTGCGCGGTGAGCTGGCGGCGGGCACCGGCTGGGCCGAGCTGTTCGCCGCCACCTTCCCTCCCGGGTCCGTCACCGGCGCCCCCAAGTCCAGTGCCCTGCGCATCATCGACGCGCTCGAGACGGCCCCGCGCGGCCCGTACTGCGGGGGAGTGGGCTGGGTGGACGCCGACCGGGGCACCGGCCGGCTCGCCGTCGGCATCCGTACCTTCTGGATCGACCGGACGGCCCTCGGTGGGCCAGTCCTGCGCTTCGGCACGGGCGCCGGCATCACCTGGGGCTCCGAGCCGGAGCGTGAGTGGGCGGAGACCGAGCTGAAGGCCGAGCGCCTGCTGCGGGTAGCGTCGGGTGCGTACACGGCGGTGAGCGCGGTGGGGAGGCGGCACACATGAGGCACATCTGGCTGGACGGGCGGCTGCGGGACGCGGACGAGGCGCGGGTCTCGGCCCTCGACCACGGGGTGACCGTGGGGGACGGCGTCTTCGAGACGGTGAAGGCCGTCGGGGGACGGCCGTTCGCGCTCACCCGCCACCTGGACCGGCTGGCCCGCTCCGCGCACGGCCTCGGCCTGCCCGAACCGGACCTGGACGAGGTGCGGCGGGCGTGCGCCGCGGTGCTGGACGCCGCGCCGGCACCGCTGGG
>NZ_BAAHCA010000635.1:0-2892 GCF_054776295.1 Streptomyces sparsus | reverse complement strand
CGGACCGGCCGGCGGGCGGGACGGCGGGCGACGGGCCCGGGAGAGGCGATCCGGCCCGGAACGCAAAAGCCTGCCCGGTGCGACGGGGGATGCACACCGGGCAGACAACAACCTTTTTACCGCATCGACCAACGGTTACGCATCACAAGTCGGCGACTTCCTGCCGGAACACCGGGTCAGCGATGACTTCAAGCCACCGCGGAACCGCCTCCTGCCGCCGCAGGGACGGTTCCGCAGGGCGGCGCCGGGCCGGCCTGTCGCCCGGCGCCGCCCTTGTCGTAGGCGGCCCAGACCCCCGTCCGGGGCCACCTCGTCGAAGGACCGGAACGCCTCAGTCGCCGTCCCGGTCACCGTCTCCGCCCGATTCGGGGGGATCCGGGGGGAGATTCATCTGCGCCCTGAACTGGCCGATGATCGTGGTCAGGCTGTCCTGTATCTCGGGTGGCAGCCCGACCGACCGCAGGGCGATGGTGCGCACCCGCTGATCCCGCATGGCGGCGAGGAAGTGCACCTCCTCCTCGACCCGTTCGGCCTGCTCCGGCGACAGGTCGCCGAGCAGGTAGCCGGCGGGCACCCCGAAGAACCGGGCCAGCGCCCGCAGCACGTCCGGGCTGGGGTTGGCGCGCTTGCCGTTCCGCAGCATCGACAGGTACTGCTCGGTGACGCTCACCCCGCCGAACTCCTCACGCCGGCGCCCGATTTCCTCCGCCACCCGGGCGTTCGTCCAGGGCGCCCCCTGCGGGTGCATGTGCGCGAACAGGTGGTTGAGCCGGTCCGCGAGCGTGTCGCCCGTGTGGTCTCCGGGCCCCTTGCCGCCGGCCATGCGCACCGCCTCCTCCCCCGAGACGTCGCCGCAGCCGGCACGCCCACTCACGGCCGGTTAAGGCCGAGCACTTCGGAGCCTGCATGGTGCCACGGGAGGGACGCAGCGCACCAGAGCAATCCCGGACAGTGACTCCGGGCGGTGGTTAACCGCCAGTTGACGCCGGGTCGGTTGCCGCCGCGAAGTCGACGGAACCGTCAGTCCGGGAGCGGACTCCGGACCGGGGCGGCGTCCGGCCCCCCGGACGGCGTCCGTTCTCCGGGCCGGGACGGACGACCCGCCGGAGTGCGCTCCGGAGCGTGATGACCGAACGGCCCGCGCGGATGACCGTGACGGGCCCGCGCGGATGACCGTGACGGGCCGCGCGGCGGACACGGATGTGCGCAGGGGGTGGGCACGGGTGTGCGCAGGGGGTGGCCGTCACGTTCTCGCGCGCGGCGCTCAGTCCACCGGCGGCACGGCCTCGCGGACACCCAGTTGCAGGTGCTCGACGTGGTAGACCGCCTCGTCGAGCAACTGGGCCACGTGGCTGTCGTGCAGGCTGTAGACGATCCGGCGCCCCTGCCGGGACCCCCTCACCAGGCTCAACGCCCGCAGCAGGCGCAACTGGTGGGAGACGGCCGACTGCTCCATGCCGACGGCGTCGGCGAGTTCGGTGACCGGCAGCGGGCCCTCCCGCAGTCGGGCCAGGATCAGCAGCCGGGACGGGGTGGCGAGGGCCTGGAGCGTGGCGGCGACCGTGGCCGCGCTCTCCGCGTCCAGCCTGGCGGCTGGACTGCCGTGCCCGTCGACTCCGTGTCCCATGGCGGAAATGGTACGGTCCCGAACATTACATGAATGACTCTTCACGTGTTCAGTCATTCAGCGGTCGGCGTGCTCCCCGGCGCCGAGACCACCACTCCGCCGTCCACCTCGTCCCCTCGGAGACCCGCATGACGTCCGCAGCCACCCGGTCACCGGACCGCGTCCCGGACCGCCCGGCATCCGGGACCGCACCGCGCCCGACCCTGCTGAGACTGCCCGAGGCCCGATGGGCGGCCCTGGCAGCCGCCGCCTTCCTGGTCGGTGTGGGGCTGCACTTCGGCGGCGCGCCCGGCTGGACCGCCTGGATCGCCTGGACCGTGTGCATCGCCGCCGGCGGCTGGGACCCGGCCCGCTCCGGCCTGGCGGCCCTCAGGGAACGCACCCTGGACGTGGATCTGCTGATGGTGGTGGCCGCCCTGGCGGCCGCGGCGATCGGCCAGCCCCTGGAGGGCGCACTGCTGATCGTCATCTTCGCGACCTCCGGCGCCCTGGAGGCGTTCGCCACCCAGCGGACCGAGGACTCGGTGCGCAGCCTGCTGGAACTTGCCCCGCAACAGGCCAGCCGCCTGGGCCCGGACGGCACGGAGCAGGTGGTACCGGCCGCGGAACTCGCCGTCGCGGACGTGATCGTGGTGCGGCCGGGCGAGCGGGTCGGCGCCGACGGCGTGGTGGTGGCCGGGTCGAGCGACGTGGACCAGGCGTCCGTGACCGGCGAGGGCATGCCGGCCCCCCGCGCCCCGGGCGACGAGGTGTTCGCCGGCACGCTCAACGGCAGCGGCATGCTGCGGGTCCGTGTCGAGCGGCCCGCCCACGCGTCGGTGATCGCGCAGATCGTCGCCACGGTCGAGGAGGCGAGCGCCACGAAGGCGCCCAGGCAGCTCTTCGTCGAACGGATCGAGCAGCGCTACGCCGTCGCCATGGTGGCCGCGACGCTCGCCGTCTTCGGCGTGCCCATGCTGCTCGGCGCCGAGCTCGAGTCCGCGCTGCTGCGGGCGATGACCTTCATGGTCGTCGCCTCACCGTGCGCGGTGGTACTGGCGACCATGCCGCCGCTGCTGGCGGCCGTGGCGACCGCCGGGCGGCACGGCGTCCTGGTCAAGTCGGCGGCCGTACTGGAGCGGCTGGGCTCGGTGGAGCAGGTCGTCCTGGACAAGACCGGCACCCTGACCCGCGGTCGGCCGCGGCTCGCGGAGGTGCGCACGCTCGGCACGCTCACGGAGGCGGAACTGCTGCGCCTGGCGGCCGGTGCCGAGCGCGGCAGCGAG
>NZ_BAAHCA010000634.1:0-2896 GCF_054776295.1 Streptomyces sparsus | reverse complement strand
GGGCCCGGGACGGCGCCGGGGCTGCCCGGGGCCGTCGGTCGTCAGCCGTCGCGGCGCCACGGTCGGGCGGCGCCACGTCCGTGCAGGCCCGGTCAGCGGCCCCAGTGCGGGGCACGTTCCTGCGGGAAGGTGCCCCGCAGCTCCTCCTTGAGCGAGCGCTGGAAGGCGGTCAGCAGGGCCTGCACCACGAGCGGCTGCATGTGCGCCGACAGCGACTTCATGTGCTCGACCTGTTCCGGGGCGGGGTCCTGCGCCCGGTAGGGCTGCCACACCTCGTCGCGGAACAGCTGGCTGAGTTCACGTGCAGCCTGCGTCGTGTGCTCCAGCAGTACCCGGCGCGCGGCCAGGATCGCCTCCAGCGAGATCGGCACGTCCAGCAGCCGGACGCCCAGGGGCAGCAGCCCCGGGTCGACGAGAAAGACCTCCGGGTCGTCGGTGGGTTCCAGCACGCTCATCGCGCGCAGCCGTTCGACGTCGCCGTCCGCCAGGTCCCGTCCGCAGCGGCGCCGCAGCTGCTCGCGGGTCACCTCGTCGGCGGTGTCGGGCATCCAGGACGCCACCAGGGCCCGGTGGATGGCCAGTTCGTGGCTGGTGAGGTCGTCGGGAAGCTGCTGCACGTACCGCTCGATGGCGGCCAGTGTCATGCCCTGGCTCTGCAACTCCTCGATCAGCGCGAGCCGTGACAGGTGCTCGGGCCCGTAGCGGCCCACCCGGCGGGGGCCGATCTGCGGGGGCGGCAGCAGTCCGCGGGTGCTGTAGAAGCGGATGGTGCGCACGGTGACGCCTGCTCTGGCGGCCAGCTCGTCCACGGTCAGGTCCGCGCTCTCCGCCTGCTGGGTCATCCGTGCCTGCCTCTCCCTCGACGCGCCCGGGCCGGCCGGGTGTTCAACAGTATTGCTGTCTCACCGGCGTGGTGAAACCTCCGGACCCGCGACGACGCACCTCGGTCGGCACCCCCAGGGGTATCGAAACCCGATGGTATCGATACCAAGTAGAATCGATACCGGACAGAATCGATACGTGCACGTATCGATCCGCTTGCGTTTCGATCGGTGGGTGGTTACGCTCACCGAGACGAATCCGTTTCGATGACCTAGTGAACCTCCGAGGCGCTGGATGAACGCACCCACAGCTGAGGGCGCCGCCCGACGCGGCAGCCGCAGCAAGTTGACGCCCGAACGCGAACGGGAGCTGTACGAGGCGGTGCTCAACCTGCTCCGGGAGGTCGGGTACGAGGCCCTCACGATGGACGCCGTCGCTGTGCGCACCAAGTCCAGCAAGGCCACGCTCTACCGCCAGTGGGGAGGCAAACCGCAACTGGTGGCGGCTGCACTGGGCGAGTGCGGTTCACCGCCCCCGCCGATGGCCGAGCTGGACTCCGGCGACCTCGCCGAGGACCTCCGGTTCGTGGCCCGCTGGGCCGCGCGGGACGCAGTCAAGGACACCGCCCTGCTGCGTGCCCTCGGGCAGGCCATGCAGGGCGACGCCGAGCTGGCCCGCATCATCCGGGAGACGCTCATCGAACCCGAACTCGTCGCGTTCCGCGCCATGCTGCTGCGTGCGGTGGAGCGCGGCGAGATGCCGGAGATCCCGGCGAGCGCCGAGTTCCTGCCGCACATGTTCTTCGGTGTGCTGCTCTCCCGGCCGGTCATCGACGCGGAGGAAGCCGACGAGGCGTACCTCCTCCGCTTCATCGACACGGTGGTCCTGCCCATGCTCGGGCTCTGACCGCCGGCGGGCGGACCGGCGCCCGCCACCTCGTCCGCACACCACCCACCCGGCGGCCACCAGGCCGCCGGGGTGATCCGTCACGCCTTCGACACCCACCCGACCGCCGTCCGTCACGCCTACCAACGGGAGTCACCCCGTGGCCAGCTTTCTCCAGACCCTGGGCCGGTTCGCCTTCCGGCGACGCGGGCTCGTCGCCCTGATATGGGTCGCCCTGCTCGCCCTCGTCGGCCTGGGCGCCGCCACCGCCGCACCCGCCCCCGGCATGTCCGTGTCGATCCCCGGCACGGAGGCCCAGCGGACCTTCGACCTGCTCGACGAGCGCTTCCCCGGCGCCCACGCCGACGGAGCCAGCGCACGTGTCGTGCTCCGCACCACCGACGGCTCACCCATCACCGAGGGCGAGTCCCAAGCCACGGTCGCCCAGACCGTCGAACGACTCGGCGAGGACCCCGAGGTCCTCCGCGTCAACGGCCCGTTCGAGTCCAAGACCGTCAGTCCGGACGGCACCACCGCCTACGCGGAGGTCGTCTACGAGGCCTCGCTCGGCGAGGTCGAGGAGGAGTCGCAGGCCGCGATCAAGTCCGCGGTGGAGTACGCCCGCGACAACGGCCTCCAGGCGGAGGCCGGCGGCAGCGCGCTGGAGACCGTGCCCGAGACCGGCACCGGTGAGGTCATCGGTGTGGTGGTGGCCGCCGTCGTCCTGATCGTCACCTTCGGCTCGCTGGTCGCCGCCGGACTTCCGCTGGTCACCGCACTGCTCGGCCTGGGCATCGGCGTGGGCGGCATCGTGGCGTTGGCCCCGGTGCTCGACTTCTCCGGAGTCACCTCCACGCTCGCGGCGATGATCGGCCTCGCGGTGGGCATCGACTACGCGCTCTTCATCGTGTCCCGCTACCGGTCCGAACGCGCCGCGGGCCACAGCGGTGAGGAGGCAGCCGGACGCGCGGTGGGAACCGCGGGCTCGGCGGTCGTCTTCGCCGGCCTGACGGTGCTCATCGCACTCGCCGGCCTCTCCGTCATCGGCGTGCCGATCCTCACCAAGATGGGTCTGGCCGCCGCCGCCACGGTGGGCATCGCCGTGCTGGTCGCCGTCTCGCTGGTGCCCGCGGTGATCGGCTTCGCCGGCGACAAGGTGCTCGGCCGGGCCGCCCGCCGGGCCGAGGCG
>NZ_BAAHCA010000633.1:0-2907 GCF_054776295.1 Streptomyces sparsus | reverse complement strand
CTCCCGGCGGGCTCCGGCCTGCCGGGAGGCGGCCCGCCACTGCCACAAAGCTCATTGCCCGGGGCAACCGGTTGCCCGTTACCATGGTCCGGCCATGGATACCGCACCGCAGATCAGCAGTTTCGTCGCTCTGGGCGACTCGTTCACCGAGGGCATGTCGGACGTCCGGCCCGACGGCAGCTACCGGGGCTGGGCCGACCTGCTCGCCGCCCGGCTCGGGGCGCGCGACCCCGACTTCCGGTACGCCAACCTGGCAGTGCGCGGCAAGCTCATCCAGCAGATCGCCGAGCAGCAGGTCGAGCCGGCCGCCGCCATGAACGCCGACCTGGTGACACTCGTGGGCGGGCTCAACGACGTGCTGCGGCCCAGTTGCGACATGGGCAGGGTGTGCGGACTGCTGGAGGAGTCGGCGGAGAAGCTGGCACCCTCCTGCGGCCGGCTCGTGCTGATGCGCAGCCCCGGGCGCCGCGGACCGGTGCTGGAGCGCTACCGCACCCGGATGGAGGAGCTGTTCGCCTTCATCGACGACCTCGCCGCCCGCACCGGCGCGACCGTCGTGGACCTCTACGCCTCCCCCGCCCTCGGTGATCCCCGGCTGTGGGCGGACGACCGCCTGCACCTGTCGGACGAGGGACACCGCAGGGTGGCCGAGGCGGTCTGGCAGCACCTGGGGCAGCCCGCCGAGCACGACTGGAACGCCGTGCTGCCGCCCTCCGGACGGGCCGCCTGGCACTCCCGCCTGGCTGCCGACCTGCGTTTCACCCGCCGCCACCTGGCACCGTGGATCGGACGCCGGCTGACCGGCCGCTCCTCCGGTGACGGACGCACACCCAAGCGACCCGACCTGGCGCCGCTGGCCTGCGAGGACACCCCGTAGAATCCGGAGGCGTGACTGACAAGCCGCGCATCCCGAACGTCCTCGCCGACCGCTACGCCTCCGCGGAGCTGGCCGTCCTGTGGTCCCCCGAGTACAAGGTGACGCTGGAGCGGCGGCTGTGGCTCGCCGTGCTCCGCGCCCAGAAGGACCTGGGCATCGACGTGCCCGAGCAGGCGCTCGCCGACTACGAGCGGGTCCTGGAGGACGTCGACCTCGCCTCGATCGCGGAACGCGAAAAGGTCACCCGCCACGACGTGAAGGCGCGGATCGAGGAGTTCAACGCGCTCGCCGGTCACGAGCAGATCCACAAGGGCATGACGTCCCGCGACCTGACGGAGAACGTCGAGCAGCTCCAGATCCGGCTCTCCCTGGAGCTGGCGCGCGACCGCACCGTCGCGCTGCTGTCCCGGCTGGGCGCGCTGGCCGGCGAGCACGCCGCGCTGGTGCTGACGGGCCGCTCGCACAACGTGGCAGCGCAGGCCACCACCCTCGGCAAGCGGTTCGCGTCGGCGGCCGACGAGCTGCTCGTGGGCTTCGCGCGCCTGGAGGAACTGCTGGGCCGCTACCCGCTGCGCGGCGTCAAGGGCCCGGTGGGCACCTCGCAGGACATGCTCGACCTGCTGGGCGGTGACGCGGGCCGGCTGGCCGAGCTCGAACAGCGGATCGCCGCGCACCTGGGGTTCTCCCACACCTTCACCTCGGTCGGCCAGGTCTATCCGCGCTCGCTCGACTACGACGCCGTGAGCGCCCTCGTGCAGCTGGCCGCCGCCCCCTCCTCACTGGCGAAGACCATCCGGCTCATGGCGGGCCAGGAGCTCGTCACGGAGGGCTTCAAGGAGGGCCAGGTCGGCTCGTCCGCGATGCCGCACAAGATGAACACCCGGTCCTGCGAGCGGGTCAACGGCCTCGCCGTGATCCTGCGCGGGCACGCGTCGATGGTCGGCGAGCTGGCCGGTGACCAGTGGAACGAGGGCGACGTCTCCTGCTCGGTCGTACGCAGGGTCGCGCTGCCCGACGCCTTCTTCGCGTTCGACGGCCTGCTGGAGACGTTCCTGACCGTGCTGGACGAGTTCGGCGTGTTCCCCGCGGTGGTGGCCCGGGAACTCGACCGCTACCTGCCGTTCCTGGCGACCACCAAGGTCCTGATGGCTTCGGTGCGCGCGGGGGTCGGCCGGGAACTGGCGCACGAGGTGATCAAGGAGCACGCGGTGGCCTCGGCCCTGGCGCTGCGGGCCGGCGCCGCCCGCAACGAACTGCTGGACCGACTGGCCGGCGACGAGCGCGTCCCCCTGGACCGCGACACGCTCGACGCGTTGATGGCCGACCGCCTGTCGTTCACCGGCGCGGCCGGTGAGCAGGTGGCGGCTGTGGTCTCCCGCGTCGAGCAGGTCGCCAAGCGCCACCCGGAGGCGGCCGCCTACCGTCCCGGAGCGATCCTCTGACCCCGGAGGAGCTCGCCGCCGCCCGCGACCGGCTGGTGCCCGACGTCCTCGCTGGGGATCTGCGGGTGCTGTTCTGCGGCATCAACCCCGGCCTGATGTCCGCCGCGACGGGGCACCACTTCGCCCGTCCCGGCAACCGGTTCTGGCCGGTGCTGCACGCGTCCGGCTTCACCCCGCGGCAACTGGCCCCCTCGGAGGAGAGGGAGTTGCTGGACCACGGCCTGGGCATCACCAACGTGGTGGCGCGGGCGTCGGCGCGGGCCGACGAGGTGAGCGCGCAGGAGTTCCGCGAGGGCGGCCGGCTGCTGGTGGAGAAGGTGCTCCGCTTCCGGCCCCGGGTGCTGGCGGTGGTGGGCATCACCGCGTACCGGACGGCGTTCGGCGACCGGCGCGCGACCACCGGGCCGCAGCCGGCCGGGATCGGTTCGACGCGGGTGTGGGTACTGCCCAATCCCAGTGGCCTGAACGCGCACTGGACTCTCGCGACGATGGCCGAGGAGTACGCACGGCTGCGCCGGAGCCTGCCCGACGAGGGCTGACCCGCCCCCGACCGGCGCCGGGCGCGGCGAGTACCGCCGAAGCCGGTGG
>NZ_BAAHCA010000632.1:0-2911 GCF_054776295.1 Streptomyces sparsus | reverse complement strand
GGCCGCCCGGGCGCGCAGCGCCCGCTCGACGCCCGCGCGGGACTCCGTCACCAGGCGGCGCAGCCCGGCGCTGACGTCGGTGGTGTCGCGCAGCCAGGCGTCCGTGGCGTCCAGCGTCTGCTGGGAGACCTGGAGCGTCGGGTAGAGACCCACCGCGATCTGCTGGGCCATCTCGTGGCTGCGCGCCGACCACACGTCCCGGAGCACCTCGAAGTAGCGCTCGGTGTAGGGCGCCAGCAGCTCTCGCTGGTCGGTCTGCACGAAGCCGCCGATCACCGCCTCCTGCACGGCGTTGGGCAGCTTGTCGGACTCCACCACCTGCGCCCACGCCTCCGCCTTGGCCTCCGGCGTCGGCCTGGCGGCGCGCGCCGTGGCGGCGTGCCGCTCACCGGCGGACGTGGCGTCGCGGGCCAGCTCCGCGGCGATGGCCTGCTCGTCGGCCCGGCCGGTGGCGGCGAGCCGCTCCAGCAGCGCCCAGCGCAGCTCGGTGTCGACCGCCAGGCCCTCGACGGTCGTGGAACCGTCCAGCAGCCCGGCGAGCAGGTCCAGCTGCCCGGGGGTGCGCGCGGTCACGGCGAAGGCACGTGCCCAGGCCAGCTGGTGGTCGCTGCCCGGCGCGGCGGCCCGCAGCTGCCGCAGGGCCTCCTCCGACCAGGTGGCCAGGCCCTGCTCGCGCCAGTCCGGCGCGGCGTACAGGTCCAGGGCCAGCTTCACCTGCCGGTGCAGCGACTGGACCACGCCGATGTCGGACTCCTTGCCGATGCCGGACAGCACCAGCGACAGGTAGTCACGGGCGGCCAGCTCGCCGTCCCTGGTCATGTCCCAGGCGGAGGCCCAGCACAGGGCCCGGGGCAGCGACTCGGTGAAGTCGCCCAGGTGCCGGGTGACGGCGTCGAGTGAGTCGGTGTCCAGCCGGACCTTGGCGTAGGAGAGGTCGTCGTCGTTGAGCAGCACCACGGCGGGGCGGCTCCGGCCGGTCAGCTCGGGCACCTCGGTGCGCGCGCCGTTGATGTCCAGCTCGATCCGGTCCTGCCGGACCAGGTTGCCGTCCTGGAGGTCGTACAGGCCGACCGCGATGCGGTGCGGTCGCAGCGTCGGCTCGCCCCGCGCGCCGGTCGGCAGCGCCGGTGCCTCCTGGCGGACCGCGAACGAGGTGATCACACCGGCGTCGTCGGTGCTGATCTCGGGCCGGAGCACGTTGATGCCGGCCGTCTCCAGCCACGCCTTCGACCAGGCCTTCAGGTCGCGCCCGGAGGTCTCCTCCAGCGCGCTGAGCAGGTCGGTCAGGCGGGTGTTGCCCCAGGCGTGGCGCTTGAAGTACGCCTGCACGCCCCGGAAGAACTCGTCCTGGCCGACGTACGCGACCAGCTGCTTGAGCACCGAGGCGCCCTTGGCGTAGGTGATGCCGTCGAAGTTGACCAGGACGTCGTCCAGGTCGTTGATCTCCGCCATGATCGGGTGGGTGGAGGGCAGCTGGTCCTGCCGGTAGGCCCAGGTCTTCATCTGGTTGGCGAAGCTGGTCCAGGCGTGCGGCCACCTGCTGCCCGGCGCGTGCGCCTGGCACGCGATCGACGTGTACGTGGCGAACGACTCGTTCAGCCACAGGTCGTTCCACCACTCCATGGTGACCAGGTCGCCGAACCACATGTGCGCCAGCTCGTGCAGGAGGGTCTCGGCGCGCATCTCGTACGCCGCGTCCGTCACCTTGGAGCGGAACACGTACTCGTCCCGGATGGTGACAGCGCCGGCGTTCTCCATCGCCCCGGCGTTGAACTCGGGCACGAACAGCTGGTCGTACTTCTCGAACGGGTACGGGTGGTCGAACTTCTCCTCGAACCAGTCGAAGCCCTGCCGGGTCACGTCGAAGATGGCGTCCGCGTCCAGGTGCTCGGCCAGCGACGGACGGCAGTAGACACCCAGCGGCACGCTTCGGCCGTTGCCCTCCCAGGTGCTGTGCACGCTGTGGTAGGGGCCGACGACCAGGGCCGTGATGTAGGTGGAGATGCGCGGCGTCGGCGCGAAGCGCCACACGGTGCCGCCGTCCCCGGACGGTTCGGGCGTCGGCGAGTTGGAGACGACCGTCCAGCCGGCCGGTGCCGTCACGGTGAACGTGAACGTCGCCTTCAGGTCGGGCTGCTCGAAGGCGGCGAACACCCGCCGGGCGTCCGGCACCTCGAACTGCGTGTAGAGGTAGGCCTGGTCGTCGACCGGGTCGACGAAGCGGTGCAGCCCCTCACCGGTGTTGGTGTAGGCGCAGTCCGCCGTGACCGTCAGCTCGTTGGAGCCCTCCGCGACGGACGGCAGCGCGATCCGCGAGTCGGCGTACACCTCGGCCGGGTCGAGCGCCTGCCCGTTCAACTCCACCGCGAGGACCTCGGGTGCGACCAGGTCGATGAACGTGCCGGCTGCCTCCCGCGCGGTGAAGCGCACCCGGGTCACCGACCGGAACGTCCCGCCCTCCTGCGCACCGGAGAGGTCCAGCTCGATCTCGTACGAGTCCACAGCGAGCAGCCGCGCCCGCTCCTGCGCCTCGTCGCGGGTCAGATTCTTCCCAGGCACCTTGTGTGTCTCCCTCATCCGGTCTTCCAGCGGTGCGGCCATCCTTCCACGCCGCCGACGCCGCGCCCCGGTTCCCCGGGAGATGAACGGTGGATGAGCGCGACGGCACCGGAAGACGAGCGAAGCGTGGCGGTCGCGAAGCAGCCCTCGCCCATCCGGGTGATGGCAGCTGTGCGTTCCGGTGTCGTTCAGCCACAGGTCACCACCGGTGCCAAGGATTCCGGTGGGGAGCGACCGCTCCCCGAGCCAGGCGCCGCGTTCGCACTCGGGGAGAGACACTCCATGGCCCGCAGCCCCCAGCCCGCCCCCGCCGCCCCCAGCCGCCGCTCGCTGCTCACCGCCGCCGGCGCGG
>NZ_BAAHCA010000631.1:0-2913 GCF_054776295.1 Streptomyces sparsus | reverse complement strand
GCCCGCCCTGCACGTCGTCACCGGCCGCGCGCCGCAGGCCCTGGCCGGGCTGCCGACGCCCGACGCGGTGTTCATCGGCGGCGGCCTCACCGCGCCCGGACTGCTGGACGCCTGCTGGGACGCGCTGCCGCCGGGCGGTCGCCTCGTCGCCAACACCGTCACGCTGGAGTCCGAGGCGCTGCTCACCGACCGCTACCGCACGCACGGCGGCGAACTCGTGAGGCTGGCCGTCGCCCACGCCAGGCCGGTCGGCGGCTTCACCGGCTGGCGGCAGGCCATGCCGGTCACCCAGTGGGTCGCGGTGAAACCCGCCGTCGCCGCCACGGATCCGGCGCCGGCCGCCACGCCCCCCGAACCCCCGGCGGCCCCCGCACCCCCGGCACTCTCCGAGGAGGAAACACGATGACGGTGTACTTCATCGGTGCCGGTCCCGGCGCCGCCGACCTGATCACGCTGCGCGGCGCCCGCACCCTCGCCGCCTGCCCGGTCTGCCTCTACGCGGGCAGCCTTGTCCCGCGGGAGCTGCTCGCCGAGTGCCCGCCGGACGCCCGGCTGGTCGACACCGCGCAGCTGAACCTCGACCAGATCACCGAGGAACTGGTCGGCGCGCACCGCGCCGGCCAGGACGTGGCACGGCTGCACTCCGGTGACCCGTCGGTGTTCAGCGCCGTCGCCGAGCAGATGCGGCGGCTGGACGCGGCCGGCGTGCCGTACGAGGTGGTGCCGGGGGTGCCGGCGTTCGCCGCCGCCGCTGCCGCGCTCAAGCGGGAACTGACCGTGCCGACCGTCGGCCAGACGGTCTTCCTCACCCGCGTCGCCCAGCAGGCCACGGCGATGCCCGAGGGCGAGGACCTGGCGACGCTCGGCCGCAGCCGCGCGCTGCTGGTGCTGCACCTCGCCGCCCGGTACGTGGACCGGGTGGTGGACGAACTGCTGCCGCACTACGGCGCCGACTGTCCGGCGGCGGTCGTCGCCATGGCCAGCCGCCCCGACGAGGTGGTGCTGCGCGGCACGCTGGACACCATCGCGGCCCTCACCAAGGAGGCCGGCATCACCCGGACCGCGGTGATCCTGGTCGGCCGGACGCTGGGCGCCGAGCAGTTCCGCGACAGCCACCTCTACTCCGCCGACCGCGACCGCCCCCACACCCCCTGCGACACCCCGGCGGCGAACGCCGGGTAGCAGGGCGGGCCCGGGGTGGGGGCCTCTCGGCCCCCGCGGACGCGAGCAAGCGGCGACGGAGGCGCTGAGGTGACCATAGCGCGGTCCTGTGGTTAGCGCATGCCGATGCACAGCGCTGCGTGCGGGTATGGTAGGGGCATGAGTGACGACCTGGTGTTCGACGTGTTCGCCCGGGCCTGCACGTCGCGCGAGACGCTGGAGCATGTGACGGGCCGGTGGGGCAGCCTGATCCTGGGCGCGCTGTACGAAGGCTCGTTCCGCTTCAACGAGCTGCGTCGCCGGGTCGACGGGGTGAGCGAGAAGATGCTGTCGCAGACCCTGCACGCGCTGGAGCGCGACGGGCTCGTCCACCGCGAGGCCCAGCCAACCAACCCGCCGCGGGTGGACTACCGCCTGACGCCGCTGGGCAAGGAGATCGCGGAGCACCTGCGCGGCCTGATCCACCTGGTCGAGAGCCGAATGCCCCAGGTGCTGGAGGCACGCGAGAACTACGACGCGGGGCGCGCGGTCGACACGGCCTGACGCCGGAAGGCGCTCACCCGCCGGGACCGCCCCGTCCGTGAGGGGTCACGTGCCCCGCGGCTTCTGCGGCCCCGGCGGCGCCGGCGGTCCCTGGGGGGCGGCGCGGCCGACGACCGTACCGGCGCGGTCGATGCAGATGACGTCCACGGTGACGGGGGCGCCGCGCAGCACGGTCAGTGCCTCGTCCCTGGCCGTCACCGCGACCAGGTCGCCGAGCGGCACGTCGGCTGCCGCGCACAGCTGCAACGCGGCGAGGCCGGTGTTGGCCGAGCCGACCTCGGCGGCGAGCGCCTCGTCGGCGCCGCCCCGCCGGGCCAGCTCGGCGAGAAAGCCCTTGTTCACCTGGGAGCGGGCCGAGTGCAGGTCCAGGTGGCCGTGGGCGAGCTTCGACAGCTTGGCGAAGCCGCCGCAGATCGTGAGCCGGTCCACCGGGTGCCGCCGGACGTACTTGAGGACCGCTCCCGCGAAGTCGCCCATGTCGAGCAGCGCGTCCTCGGGCAGGCCGTGCTCGGCGACGACCGTGCGTTCCGACGTGGAGCCGGTGCAGCCGGCGACGTGGGTGCGTCCGGCGGCCCTGGCGACGTCCACGCCGCGGCGGATGGAGTCGATCCACGCGGAGCAGGAGTACGGCACGACGATGCCGGTGGTGCCCAGCACGGACAGGCCGCCGAGAATGCCCAGTCGCGGGTTCCAGGTGCTGCGCGCGATCTCCTCGCCGTTGTCGACGGACACCTCGACGCACACGTCGCCGGTGCCGCCGTGGCGGGCCGCGACCTGTGCCACGTGGTCCCGCATCAGCTGCCGCGGTACCGGGTTGATCGCGGGTTCCCCGACGTCCAGCGGCAGGCCCGGCTTGGTGACGGTGCCCACGCCGGGGCCCGCGCGGAACACGACGCCCGACCCGGGCGGGAGCGGGGTGACGGTGACCCGGACGAGTGCGCCGTGCGTGACGTCCGGGTCGTCGCCCGCGTCCTTGACGACGCCGGCTGTCGCCCGCCCTTCGGCCAGCTCCTCCACGGCCAGGGCGAACGCCGGGGTGTGGCCCTTGGGCAGGGTGACCGTGACGGGGTCGGGGAAGTCGCCGATGAGCAGCGCGGTGTAGACGGCGGTGGTCGCGGCCGTGGCGCACGCCCCGGTGGTCCAGCCCGAGCGCAGGCCGGTGTGCTTGAGCTGCGCGCTGCGGCCCCCGGTGGCGTTCCCGGCCGGTTC
>NZ_BAAHCA010000630.1:0-2917 GCF_054776295.1 Streptomyces sparsus | reverse complement strand
CGGTGGGGTGCGCGGCGTCGCTGCCGTCGTCCACCGAGACGCCGAACTCGGTCGCCAGGCCGACCAGCCCGCTGGTGTAACCCTGGCCGAGCGCGCGGAACTTCCAGCCGCCGCCCCGCCGGTACAGTTCCCCGCAGATCAGCGCCGTCTCCGCGCCCGTCTCCGGTTCGATGTCGAACAGGGCGAGCGGCTCGCCGTCGGCCGCGTCGCACAGCAGCAGCCGGAGGCCGCCGGCGACCTGGCCGAACGTGCCGCCGTCCGCGGACGCGGAGAGCAGCACGCGCTCGACGCCGTCGTCCAGCGCGGTCAGGTCGGCTTCCACCGTGTCCGCGAGGCCTTCCGGTTCCCGCGTCTTGGCCAGGTGTCTGACCAGCCCGGACGGGTGCCGCGGCTGGTTGTAGAACACGAAGTCCTCGTCGGAGCGTACCCGGCTGTCACCGCCCAGCAGCAGCGCGGAGGCGTCCACATCGGGGGTTCCGGGTTCGTCGGCCCAACGCAGCACCGCGCGCACGGCCGCCGCGTGCACCTGGATGTTTGAGCCCTTCGCCATGGCGTGCGTCATGCCGTCATCCTGCCTCCATGGCGCTGCTGACGACAACGCGGGGGACGGCGAGTCCGCGGCGGAGCACCCGCGTGGGGCCGACTGGGCGTGGGGTAGTTTCGAGACGCCTGGGCAAAAGGTGCCGGTAACGAGATTTTCACCCGTGGGGGAACTCCTGATCGGAGCCCGCACGTACGATGACCGGTCGGGCCCCTCATGTGCGAGCCCGGAGAACATCAGCGAAACGGGGGCCCATGCGTCACTTCAGGCATCTGACCAGTGATGTCCGGCATGCCTTGTTCCATCAGGAACCTGCCGACTTCGATCCGGACTCGTCCGCCCGTGTGCTCTCCGTGGCGCTCGGCGCCACCCTCTACAGCCCGGCGACGCGCCCCAGGCTCGCCGCGGACATCAGCAAGCAGGCCACCTGCGGAGTGGTCTCCATGGTGCTGTGTCTGGAGGACTCGATCGCCGACGACGAGGTGACCGCCGCGGAGGACAACCTCGTCCAGCAGCTCACCGCACTGCACGGAACGGACGTCGACCCGTCCGCCGAGTTGCCGCTGCTGTTCGTGCGGGTGCGCGAACCCGAGCAGATCACCGGGCTGGTGGCCCGGCTCGGTCCCGCCGCGCGGGTGCTCTCCGGGTTCGTGCTGCCGAAGTTCACCGAGGACCGCGGCATCCCCTTTCTCGAGGCGCTGGCGCTCGCCGAGGCGGGCAGCGGACGGAGACTGTTCGCCATGCCCGTCCTGGAGTCGCCCGAGCTGCTCTATCTGGAGTCCCGCCAGAGCACGCTCGCAGGCATCGCACGCGCGGTCGACAAGTACCGCGAGCGGGTCCTGGCGATCCGGCTGGGCGTCACCGACTTCTGCTCCGCCTACGGCCTGCGCCGATCGCCGGACATGACGGCGTACGACGTCAAGCTGGTCGCCACCGTCATCGCCGACGTGGTCAACATGCTCGGCCGCCACGACGGCACCGGCTTCACCGTCACCGGCCCGGTGTGGGAGTACTTCCGCATCCAGCAGCGCATGTTCAAGCCCCAGCTGCGACGCAGCCCGTTCGCGGGCCGTGGCGCGGAGGAGCTGCGCGCCGGGCTCATCGAGCACGACATGGACGGGCTGCTGCGGGAGATCCAACTCGACCGCGCCAACGGGCTCCAGGGCAAGACGTGCATCCATCCCTCGCACGTCGCCCCGGTGCACGCGCTGTCCGTCGTCAGTCACGAGGAGTTCAGCGACGCCACCGACATACTGCGGCCGGCCTGCAACGGCGGCGGAGTGCTGCGGTCGGCGTACACGAACAAGATGAACGAGGTGAAGCCCCACCGGGCCTGGGCGGAACGCACACTGCTGCGCGCCGAGGTCTTCGGCGTGGCCCGGGAGGACGTGGACTTCGTGGACCTGCTCGCGGCCAGCATCAAGTGAGCCCTCACCGGCGACCGGCGGGCCTCCGCCCCGCCCCTCCCCGACAGCGGGCACGGACGTCCGCCCCACCCCGAGGCGTGGGCCGCCCCGGTCCGACGGTCCGCGCGGACGCGGAGCACCCCCACGCACGCGAGCCGTGCTCATGAGCCCGGCTCGGCCCATGAGCACGGGAAGAGCAGCACAGGCAGCACCGATCCCGCGACCGGCGGCGGTGCACGGCACAACCGACGGGAACAACAACGTGGTGTGGACAGGCGAATGGGTCGCCGACCGGCTCGGCATCGGACTGCGCGGCGAGGGCGTCCGCGACCTGCTGGGGCTGGCGCTGCGGCGCAACCCCAAACGGGCCCACCTGCTGGTGTCCAACGTGCTGGGCAAGCACGTGCCCCAGCGCCCCGACGTCGTGTACAACACCGCGCTGGGCCTCGGCCACCGGGTACGGGAGCTGCTCGGCGCGGCGGAGACCGCCCGCGCCGTCGTCCTGGGCTACGCGGAAACCGCCACCGGCCTCGGCCACTGCGTCGCCGACGGCCTGGATGACGCCCCGTACCTGCACTCGACGCGGCGTGCGGTGCCCGGCGTCGCACCCGTGGGCGGGTTCGAGGAGGAGCACTCGCACCACACCTCGCACCTCCTGCTCCCGTACGACGCCGGACTGCTCACCGGCGACGGCCCGCTGGTGCTGGTCGACGACGAACTCTCCACCGGGCGCACCGTCCGCAACACCATCACCGCCCTGCACAGCCGCTTCCCCCGGAGGCGGTACGTGGTGGTCACCCTGGTCGACATGCGCAGCGACGACGACGTCCGCGCGCTTGAGAAGGCCGCCGCCGAACTGGGCGCCCGGGTGGACGTCGTCGCCCTGGCCCGCGGCGGCGTGGACCTGCCCGCCGACGTGCGGGGCCGCGCGGAAGCGCTGCTCGCCGCACAACCAGCCGACATCGCCCCG
>NZ_BAAHCA010000629.1:0-2918 GCF_054776295.1 Streptomyces sparsus | reverse complement strand
CCGTGCGCGGCCCGCCGACCGGTCCGAGTGACCCACGGCCCGCCGTGCCGACCGGCCCCGCCACACACCGGCCGGATGCTTCCGGCCGCGCGCCGGCCGGTGTCGCGGACGAGCCCCGACACCCGACCGCAGTACCCCACAGCACACCAGAGGAGAAACGACGTATGCCGAGTTCGACTGCCGGGACCGACACCGACATCCTGATCGCGGGGGGTGGACTGGGCGGCGTCGCCGCGGCCCTCGCGGCCTGCCGGGCCGGGCGCACGGTGGTGCTGACCGAGGAGACCGACTGGATCGGGGGCCAGCTCACCTCGCAGGCGGTGCCCCCGGACGAGCACCCGTGGGTGGAGCAGTTCGGGACCACGGCCGCCTACCGGCGGCTGCGTGAGGGCATCAGGGACCACTACCGCACCTGGTACCCGCTGCGTTCACAGGCGCTGGCCCTGCCCGAGCTCAACCCCGGCGCCGGCCGGGTCAGCAAGCTCTGCCACGAACCGCGGGTCGCACTCGCCGTGCTGGAGGCCATGATCGCGCCCTACCGGGCTGCCGGCCTGCTGACGGTGCTGCTGGAGCACCGGCCGGTGGAAGCGCACACCGAAGGGCCCGACAACGATGTCATCCGTGCGGTGACCTTCGCCCACGGCGACGACCGGCACACCGTCACCGCCAGGTACATGCTGGACGCCACCGAGACCGGCGAACTGCTCGAACTGGCCGACGTGGAACACGTCCTGGGGGCCGAGGCCCGCCACGAGCACGACGAGCCGCACGCCCCGCTGACGGCCGACCCGCTCAACCAGCAGGGCATCACGGTGTGTTTCGCGCTGTCCCACCACGAGGGCGCCGACCACACCATCGACCGTCCCCGCGACTACGACTTCTGGCGCTCCTACCGGCCGGACTTCTGGCCCGGCCCGCTGCTCGGCTTCCAGGCGCCCGACCCCCGCACCCTCGAACCGGTGCCGCGCACCTTCGAACCCAACCCGGACGTCGACCCGCTGGCGATCTCGGCCGACCAGAGCGCGGACGCCGGCGACAAGGAACTCTGGGGCTTCCGCCGGGTGCTGGCCCGCCGCCTGCACCGCGAGGGCGCCTTCCCGTCGGACATCACGCTGGTCAACTGGCCGCTCAACGACTACTGGCTCAAGCCCGTGATCGGCGCCGGCGAGGAGACCGCCCGTCAAGCCGTCGAGGAGGCAAGGGAGTTGTCCCGGTCGCTGCTGTACTGGCTGCAGACCGAGGCCCCGCGGGCCGACGGCGGCACGGGCTTTCCCGGACTGCGTATCCGGCCCGACATCACCGGCACGCCGGACGGCCTCGCCAAGGCCCCCTACATCCGCGAGTCCCGCCGGATCAGGGCCGTCACCACCGTCACCGAGCGGGACGTCTCCGTCGAGCTGGTCGGACCCCGCGGCGGCACCCGGCACCGCGACTCGGTCGGCGTCGGCAGCTACCGCATCGACCTGCACCCCTCCACCGGCGGTGACAACTACATCGACATCGCCTCGGTGCCGTTCGAGATCCCGCTCGGCGCGCTCGTGCCGCGCCGCATGCGCAACCTGCTGCCGGCCGGCAAGAACATCGGCACCACCCACATCACCAACGGCTGCTTCCGGCTGCACCCGGTGGAGTGGAACGTCGGCGAGGTCGCCGGCGCGCTGGCCGCGCACTGCCTGGAGGAGGGCGTCGTCCCGCACCAGGTGCAGGCCGAGGACAAGCGGTTCACCGAGTTCGCCCGGACCCTCGACCGCCAGGGGGTGCAGCGCCACTGGCCGGACGTCCGCGGCTACTGAACCCGTCGCCGGTCCGGACCCCGGGCGGGGCGGCCCCCACCCGCCCCGCCCGGCCCCCACCGAGCCGCCGACTCATGACAGACACAGAAGAGGTGCCAGCTCATGAACACCCAGCACGTCCGCGTCGGTATCGACGTGGGCGGAACCTTCACCGACGCCGTGGCCGTCGACGCCCGGACCCTGGCCCTGGTCGGCCAGGTCAAGGTGCCCACCAGCCACCACCACGAGGACGGCGTCGCCCACGGCATCGTCGAGGCACTCGACCGGCTGCTCGCCGAGGTCGGGGCAGAACCCGCCGACGTCACCTTCCTGGCCCACGGCACGACCCAGGCCACCAACGCCCTGCTCGAAGGGGACGTCGCCACCGTCGGCCTGATCGGAGTGGGCCGGGGCACGGCCGCCGTGCTGACCCGGCGCCTGGCCCGGCTCGATCGGCTGCACCTCACCCCGGGCAAGAAACTGCCGCTGCGCTACGCACACGTCGACGACCCCACCGACCGGACCGCGGCCCGATCGGCCGCCGAACAGCTCAAGGCGGCCGGAGCGGGAGCGCTCGTCGCCACCGAACCGTTCAGCGTGGACGTGCCCGACGGAGAACTCGCCGTGCTCGACGCCGCCGGGGACCTCGGACTGCCGATGACCGCCGCACACCAGATCACCTCGCTGTACGGACTCCACAAGCGCACCCGCACCGCCGTCGTCAACGCGGCGATCCTGCCCCGCATGCTGGCCACCGCCGACGTGGTGGACGCCGCCATCACCAAGGGCGGCATCACCGCCCCGCTGATGGTGATGCGGTGCGACGGCGGCGTCATGTCCCTGGACGAGATGCGCCGCCGCCCCCTGCTGACCGTGCTCTCCGGGCCGGCGGCCGGCGTGGCCGGCGCCCTCATGCAGGAACGTGTCAGCGAGGGCGTCTTCCTGGAGACCGGCGGCACCTCCACCGACATCAGCGTCATCCACCGCGGCAAGGTCGCCGTCCGGCACGCCACCATTCTCGGCAAGACCTCCTACCTGTCCGCGCTCGACGTACGGACCGTCGGCGTCGGCGGCGGCTCGATGGTGCGGCTGGCCGCCGGCCGCGGCGCCGTCACCACCGTCGGCCCGCGCAGCGCCCACATCGCC
>NZ_BAAHCA010000628.1:0-2920 GCF_054776295.1 Streptomyces sparsus | reverse complement strand
CGTCGGTGGTTCGGCCGCCGGTCGGCTCCGGCGGCCGAGGGCCCGCGCGGCGTGTACCTGGACGGCGGCTACGGCGTCGGCAAGACCCACCTGCTGGCCTCGCTGTGGCACGCGGCGCCCGCCGCACCCGAGCGGAAGGCGTTCGGCACCTTCGTGGAGCTGACCAACCTGGTCGGCGCTCTCGGCTTCCAGCAGACGGTGCGCACTCTCGGGGAACACCGCCTGCTGTGCATCGACGAGTTCGAGCTCGACGACCCGGGCGACACGGTGCTCGTCTCCAGCCTGCTGGGCAAGCTCGTCGAGGCGGGCGTCGCACTGGCCGCGACGTCGAACACGCTGCCCGGCAAGCTCGGCGAGGGCCGGTTCGCGGCGGCCGACTTCCTGCGGGAGATCCAGGGCCTGTCCGCGCACTTCAGGCCGCTGCGCATCGACGGTGAGGACTACCGGCACCGCGGTCTGCCGCAGGCGCCGCCGCCGCTCGGTGGCGAGGAGGTCACCGAGACCGCGCACCGCACGCCGGACGCCACACTCGACGCGTTCCCCGCCCTGCTGGAGCACCTCTCGAACGTGCACCCCAGCCGGTACGGCGCGCTGTGCGACGGCGTGTCGGCGGTCTGCCTGACCGACGTGACGGCCGTGCCGGACCAGTCGACGGCCCTGCGCCTGGTGGTGCTCGCCGACCGGCTGTACGACCGCGAGGTGCCCGTGCTGGCCTCGGGCCGGCCCTTCGACGAACTGTTCAGCGACGAGATGCTGGCCGGCGGCTACCGCAAGAAGTACTACCGCGCTATCTCCCGGCTGACCGCCCTCGCCAGGGACGCCAAGCCCCTCACCCACCGGCAGTAGGCGCACCCAGGTCGCCCCGGCCGCACGTCGGGCACGGCGGAAGCGCACCGGCCGGCACGGGCCGCTTCAGGTGCCATGGCCGTCGGGCGCCTCGGTGGCCTGCTCGGCAGCGCGGCTCGTCTCCTCCCAGGCGGCCCAGGTGCGGGCGCGACTGCGCGCGATGTCGAAGGCCAGGTCGTAGGCCAGGCTGCCGAGCAGCAGGCGCAGCGGCGGGTCGTCGCTGTCCACGAGCTTCAGCACCGCCTCGGCGGCGAGCCGCGGCATACTGTCCACGGACCCGGCGGCGAACCGCTGCTCGATCTCGGCCCGCAGCGGGGCGTAGGCGTGCATCGGCTCGGTGGCGGCGAGGCCGGTGGTGTAGAGATCGGTCCAGTAGCCGCCAGGCTCCACCAGGGTGACCTTCACGCCGAACGGCGCCACCTCCGCGGCCAGGGCCTCGCCCATGCCTTCCAGCGCGGCCTTGCTGGCGCTGTACAGGCCGGTGAGCGGGTGTCCGGCGAGCGCGCCGATGCTGGAGACCTGTACGAGGTGCCCGCTGCCTCGTGACCGCAGGGCGGGCAGTACGGCCTGGCTGACCCACAGCGCGCCGAAGAAATTGGTCTCCAGTTGGGCCCTGGCCTGCTCCTCGGTGAACTCCTCGACCATGCCCATGGCCAGGAACCCGGCGTTGTTGACCACCACGTCGAGGTGGCCGAAGTGGCGCACGGCGACTTCGACCGTGCGGTGCACGGCCGCCCGGTCGGTGACGTCCAGGGGCAGCCTCAGCAGCCGGTCGCCGTGTGCGGCGGCGAGCCGGTCGAGGCCGTCGAGGGTGCGGGCGACCGCGACGACCCGGTCCCCCGCATCGAGCGCGGCCTCGGTGAAGGCGAGGCCCAGACCTCGGCTGGCCCCGGTGACGAACCAGACCCGGTCGCGGGGCGAGGGCGCCGGGGCGACGGTGGCAGGGGTGGTCATGCGGCGACTCCTTCGGCGGTGGGGCAGCGGCCGTGGCCGCATTGCACGATACGATACGCATCGTCTCGTGCCAACGTCGGCCATGTGGCGGCACCCCTCACACCGCAGGACCTGCCGCCGGGCGCGGTCCCAACCACCGCATTAGCTTCGCAGTGTGATCATCACACTGCGAAGAGTCATCATCATGTTCAGCGCCCTCGCGCCGACCGCCGCCGCGGCCTGCGCGAGCACCGAGAGCACCGAGAGCACCGAGAGCAAGGCCGTCGAGGAGCGGGGCACCGTGCCCACCCGCCCGGCTGCCCCGCCCGCCGACGCGGCGCCCGCCGAAGCGGTCTCGCTGCCCGCGTCCGCGAGCGGCCGGGCCGCCGTCTTCTCACACGGGCCGCGCACGGACGCCGACAAGACCGTCGCCCTCACCTTCGACGCCGACATGACAGCCGACCAGGTGGACCGTGCGGCCGGCGGCGAGCGGTTCGACAACCCCGGGCTGATCGCCGCGCTGCGCCGGGAGAAAGTGCCGGCGACCGTCTTCATGACCGGGATGTGGGCGCGCACCTACCCTCACCAGGCGCGCTCGATCAGCCGCGACCCGCTGTTCGAGGTGGGCAACCACTCCTACTCGCACTACGCCTTCACCGGTTCCTGCTACGGCCTTCCGGTGGTCGGCGAAGGCCGGCAGCAGGAGGAGGTCAAGCGGGGGTTCGAGGCACTGCGGGCGGCGGGCGTGACCGAGCCGACGCCCTACTTCCGCTTTCCCGGCGGCTGTTACGACGACGACGCGCTGCGAGCCGTCGCGGCCGAGGGCGCCACCGCCGTGCAGTGGGACGTGGCGAGCGGCGACCCGTTCAACAGCGACGCGGACGACGTCGTGGCCGAGGTACTCGAGGGCGTGCGCCCCGGATCGGTCGTGGTCATGCACTGCACGCTGAGCGCCGCACCGGCCACCACCGAGGCGGTCCGCCGCATCGTTCCCGAGCTCCGCGAGCGCGGCTACCGCTTCGTCAAGGTGTCGGAGCTCGTCGCCGCTTCGGTCGGCTGAACCGGGAACCCCGCCGGCGGGGCGCCCGTTGACGAGGTGAGGCCCCGCGACGTCCCCCCGATCGCGGGGCCTCACCAATGC
>NZ_BAAHCA010000627.1:0-2928 GCF_054776295.1 Streptomyces sparsus | reverse complement strand
CCCGGTACCCGCACGCCCGGGCCGCCGCCGGGTGCCCGGCCGCAGGCTGGAGAAGCAGTGGCAGCCGTCATGCGGGAGTCACCAGCAGGGGCCTGGCCCGCTCCCGCAGCTCCACGACCTGCGGATCGTCGCCGTAGGGCTCAAGGCGGTTCAGCAGGTCGCGCACGTACTCGGTGGTGCGGACCGAGGAGATCCGCCCCGCGACCTCCACCGCCAGCGCCCCGGCGGCGCAGGCCGCGTCCAGGTTGCCGGACTCCAGCTCGGCGACGGCCGACACCACCAGCCGCAGGCCGTGCGAGCGGACGAACTCCTCCGTGGGCCGGGACAGCGCCTGCTGCGTGAAGCGGCGGACCTGCCGCGGCGCCTTGAGGTCCCGGTAGCACTCGGCTGCGTCCGCAGCGAGCCGGTCGTAGTTGTAGAAGCCCAGCCACGACGGGTCGGGGTCGCCCTCCCGGGACCGCTCCAGCCAGCCCTCGGCCGCGGACAGCGCCGTCGCGCACGCCGCCGAGTCGTTCGACTTGGCCTGCGCACGGGCCTCCACGAGGTGGAAGAAGCTCATCACCCGGGCCGTCGCCACCCCCCGGTTGCGTTCCAGCGCCGCCTGGGCGAGGTCCACCCCCTCGTCGGCGAACCCCCGGTACGTCGCCTGGAGGGACATCGACGCGAGCACGTACCCGCCCAGCGGCACGTCGGCGGCGGCCCGCGCCAACCGCAGGGCCTGGATGTAGTACCGCTGCGCCGCCTCCTGCTGCCCGGTGTCGAAAGCCATCCAGCCGGCCAGCCTGGTCAGCTCGGCCGTCGCGCCGAACAGGGCGCGGCCCACCTCGTCCGAGTAGGAGCCCAGCAGCAGCGGGGCGGCGTCCACCCGCAGGCACTCCGGCACCATCGACGAACGCCAGTCCCCGCCGCCGTACTTGGAGTCCCAGCGGCGAGCCTCCGCCGCCGCCTCCCGCAGCTTCGACACGTCGCTGTGCCCCACGCGCAGCGGGCCGGCGGCGGAACCCGGCCCGCCGGCCGCGTCGTCCGCGGCCCTGGCGACCGAACTGTCCGCCGGAGTTATCAACCAGCGGGAAGCGGGCGTTGCATATGCGCTCACCGCGAAGGATCCGGCCAACGAGTGCCAGATACTGCCGTTGCCCCGGCGACCGGCGAGATCCAGCCGGTACAGATCCGTTGCGGCCTTCACAGCCGCACCCACGTCCCGTGGAAAGGCCAGCCCGATCTCGGGCGCCGGATCGGCGTCGGCGAGCCCGATCTCGTGCAGCGGCACCGGCCGGCCCAGCTTGCTGCCGATCGCCGCGGCGATCAGGTGCGGCGCCGCACCCTGCGGCACCATGCCCTTGGAGACCCACCGGGCGACCGACGTCTTGTCGTAACGAAGCGTCAGACCGCGCTGAGCGCCCAGGTCATTGACCCTCCGGGCGAGTCCGGCGTTGCTGATCCCCGCCAATGCGAGAACAGTTCCCAGCTTCTCGTTCGGCCCTCGTGGTTCCCTGGACATGCGCACCCCTGACACACACCGACGGCCGCCCCGCCGCATGCGGAACATGCTCGGGGCATTCGTGAACCCAGCGTAGTTCGCCGCATCCCTACCGTTAAGGGGCGGCTTCGTGGATGGCGGGATTCCTCTCCGCGCTCCGGCGCTCGTCCGGCGCCCGACGGCACGCCGGAGCCAGGGCCGGGGTGCCGGTCGGCGGCTGGATCCCGTGCCCCCGGGTGTGTGGCCGTGCGCCTGTCCGTGCGCTCTGTGCAGGAGTCGAAGAACACGTTTACCTGGTTGTTGCGTGGGTCGGCCCGCTGAACTGGAACCAGTGGGCTGGGGGAATGCCACCGCTCCAATCCCCGCGAGCGGTGGCCCGGTCCGGGAGGCGGCAGTGCCTCCCGGGCCGACGTGCACGTTCCGTGACGTCCCCTTCCCGTTCACCACGCCGGCTGCCGGCCCGCCGCAGCGACGCCACAATCGGCCCGCCCACCACCTCGGCGGACCGGAAGTTGGCCGGATGTCGCTGTTTGACTGACGGCCACCTCACCTTCACCGGGCATGAACACACCCATGTCCACGCCCCCTTCACGCCTCCCACACGCCTGTCTCGTGGCAGCATGGGCCCGAAGACCATCCGGAGTGATCCGAGACGGCAGTTGCGGGCGAGGAGTGACGGGCGGAGGCGGCGTCGATGCGGTGGTTGGTGGGGTGGAGCAGCACCGCAGCAGGCAGTGCCCAGGTCTCCGGCCGGAACCTGCATCCCGTCGGTGCCCAGCAACTGTGGGGCGACCCCGACCCGTTGTGGGCCGTCGGCGACTGGCGCCCCGACGAGATCCGCGTCATCGAGGCCGACTCGGGCACCCGGCTCGCCGTCTTCGGCTGTTGCGGAGCCAGTGACGACCAGTTGCGCGTCGCCCTGTTCGCGGCCCGCGGTGGCGCGCTGCGTCACCTCACCGCCTGGCCGGGTTCCTACACGGCCGTCGCCCGCATCGGCCGCCGCGTCGCACTCGCCGCCGACCTCGCCGGCGCCCGGCCGGTCTTCCACACCCCCTGGGCCGGCGGCACCGCCTACGCCACCGCGGCCCTGCCGCTCGCCGACCTCATCGAGGCGCAACTGGACGTCGGACACCTCGGCGCACTGCTCGCAGCCCCGGAGGCCCCCGAGGCGATCGGCGACACCACGCCCTACCACGGGGTGCGCCGCGTCCCGCCCGGCCACGCGCTGATCCTGCGCGAAGGCGGCACCCGGGAGATCACCAGCTACGAACCGGCCGTGCCGACCGTCGTCGCCGCCCCGCCGACCGAAGCCGAGAAGGCCGTCGAGGGAGTGCGGGACGCGCTCATCGAAGCGGTACGGGTCCGCCTCGCCGCCCCCCGCCACGTGCCCGACAACGCCGCGGCCATGGGCCCCGACGGCCTCGACCCCGGCCCCATCCCCGGACTCG
>NZ_BAAHCA010000626.1:0-2932 GCF_054776295.1 Streptomyces sparsus | reverse complement strand
TGCGCCGGCCCCGAGGGCGGCCTGGTCCGGGCCGTCGCCGATCGTGGCGTGGCGGGCCGCATGCCACTGGAGTGGCTCGCCGACGGTGAACTGCGCTACGCCGCCCTGGTCCTGGCTCTGCTGGGCGGGCCTGACCTGCTCGACACCGGGCCCGGCGGCTGGCTGCCGAGCGCCGGGCAGCCGATGCTGGTACTGGCCGACGGCCTCGACCGGAGCCTGGACGCCCGCCAGGTCCGGGCCCTGCTGGACCTGGCCGAGAGCGTCTGCGGGCAGGGCGAGCTGCGCCTGCTCGGCACCCTCTCCGACGTCGCGGAGATCCCCGACCTGGCCGGCGCGCTGGTGCTGCGGCTGGGCGGCGCCCGCGGGGACGGCCCGGCCGAGCCCGACCGGGGGGCGGGCCGGGCGACGCTGAGCGTAGCGGGAGGCAGTGGTACACCTGGGGCATGAGCACCCCCTCGTCCCCGGACTCCGCCGCCGCGGCGCCCGTCCGTGATGTCGCCGCCCTGCAGAAGCGGTTGGCCGAGTTCGCCGCCGCCCGCGACTGGGGCCGCTACCACACGCCGAAGAACCTGAGCGCCGCGCTGAGTGTGGAGGCCGGTGAGCTGGTGGAAATCTTCCAGTGGCTGACGCCCGAGCAGTCGGCCGCCGTCATGTCGGACCCCGGGAGGGCCGCCCGGGTCGAGGACGAGGTCGCCGACGTGTTGGCGTATCTCCTCCAGTTCTGCGAGTCGCTCGGCGTCGACGCGCTCGCCGCTCTGGAGGCCAAGATCGAGCGGAACGAGAAGCGCTTCCCGGTGGACGGTGGTCCGCTCTCGTTCGAGTGACCGAGTTGTCCACAACCCGCGAGTTGTCCACCGTTTCCCGGCCACTCCGGCGGAGACCGTCCCAGTCGTCCACTCTGGACCGCACGAGCGGTCGGCCGGGTGTCGGCCGAGCGGTCGGCCGAGCGGCCGACCGGCCGGTGGAGGGGACGGTGGAGGGATGCGGTACGCCTCATCAGGAACACCCGGCAGGCTCTGGCGCGTTGCGGGGACGGCCGTCAGCTGGTTGCTGAGGCTCGGCAGGCACGGCCGTGACGTGCCGCGCGCCGAGAAACGACCTGTGCACCGGTCCGTGGAGGTCAACGGTGCAGGATGGGAGCATGGACCTCCGAATCTTCACCGAACCCCAGCAGGGCGCCGACTACGAGACGCTGCTCAAGGTCGCCAAGGCGACCGAGGACCTCGGCTTCGACGCCTTCTTCCGCTCCGACCACTACCTGGCCATGGGGGGCGACGGGCTGCCCGGCCCGACGGACGCGTGGATCACGCTCGCCGGGCTGGCCCGCGAGACCAAGCGCATCCGCCTGGGCACGCTCATGACGGCGGGGACGTTCCGGCTGCCCGGCGTGCTCGCCATCCAGGTCGCCCAGGTGGACGCGATGTCCGGCGGCAGGGTCGACTTCGGCCTGGGCGCGGGCTGGTTCGAGGCCGAGCACACGGCCTACGGCATTCCCTTCCCGAAGGAGAAGTTCGCCCGCCTCGAGGAGCAGCTCGCCATCATCACGGGGCTCTGGAACACCGCACCGGGGGACAGGTTCAGCTACGAGGGCACCCACTACCAGCTGTCCGACTCGCCGGCGCTGCCCAAGCCCGCCCAGTCGCACATCCCGGTGCTCATCGGTGGACACGGCGCCACCCGCACGCCGCGGATCGCCGCTCGTTACGCCGACGAGTTCAACATCCCCTTCGCCTCCGTCGAGGACAGCGACCGACAGTTCGGACGCGTGCGGGCAGCCGCGGTGGAACACGGTCGCAAGGCCGACGACCTCGTCTACTCGAACGCCCTGGTCGCCTGTGTGGGCAAGGACGAGCAGGAGATCACCCGCCGGGCGGCAGCGATCGGCCGGGACGTGGCGGAGCTCAGGGAGAACGGTCTGGCGGGTTCCCCGAACGAGGTGGTGGACAAGATCGGCCGCTACCGGGAGATCGGCTGCTCCAGGATCTACCTCCAGATGCTCGACCTCTCCGACCTGGACCACCTGGAGCTGATCTCCTCGCAGGTCCAGTCCCAGCTGTCGTGACCCCGACCGCGCCCCTGCTCGCCGCCGCGCTGGCCCGGGAGACCCTGGTGCTCGACGGCGGCCTGGCCCACCAGCTCACCGCGGCGGGCAACGACCTGTCCGACGAACTGTGGTCGGCCAGGCTGCTCGCCGACGCCCCGGAGCAGCTCGCCGCGGCGCATGCCGCCTACGCGGCGGCGGGGGCGCGGGTCCACATCACCGCCAGCTACCAGGCGTCCTTCGAGGGCTTCGCCCGCCGGGGCATCGGCACCGGCGACGCGGAACGGCTGTTCGCCCGCAGCGTCGAACTGGCCCGCACGGCCGTCACCGACGGCACGGCTGTCACCGGCGGCACGGCCGCCGGGAGGTTGGGCAGCGCGTCCGCGGGCCCCTGCCCGGTCTGGGTCGCCGCCTCCGTCGGCCCCTACGGAGCGGTACTCGCGGACGGCAGCGAGTATCGGGGCCGCTACGGCCTGACGGTTGACGAGCTGGTGCGCTTCCACCGGCCGCGCGTGGCGGCGCTCGCCGCGGCCGGACCGGACGTGCTGGCCCTGGAGACGGTGCCGGACGTCCGCGAGGCGGAGGCGCTGCTGCGTGCGGCGGAGGGCTGCGGAGTGCCGGTGTGGCTCAGTTACACCGTCGCCGGCGACCGGACCCGGGCCGGCCAGAGCCTGGAGCGTGCCTTCTCCGTCGCCGCGGGCGTCGACCAGGTGATCGCCGTCGGCGTGAACTGCTGCCTGCCCGAGGACGCGGACCGCGCCGTACCGGTGGCGGCTGCCACGACCGGAAAGCCGGTGGTGGTCTACCCCAACAGCGGCGAGCGCTGGCACGCCCCGTCCCGCGGCTGGCGCGGCGTCCCGACGTTCGACCCGGCAGCGGCGCGCGGCTGGC
>NZ_BAAHCA010000625.1:0-2940 GCF_054776295.1 Streptomyces sparsus | reverse complement strand
AGGCCGGCTGAGGGCCGCGGGGGACGGCGGGAGACTCGCCCGGCTGCTGCCGGGCGCCCTGATCGTGCTCGGCGCCGTGGTCCAGCTGGCCACCCCGCCCCACATCACGTTCGCGGCGCTGTTCGCGGCGGCCCCGCTGGTCGCCGCGCCGCTGTACTCGGCGCGGGCGACCGCGGTGACCGGCCTGGTGGCCACCCTCGCGCTCTTGGCGCTGATGGTGGGCTTCGACAGCACCGGTTGGGCCGAGGACACCATGCAGACCCTCACCATGGCGACGGTCGCGATACTCGCCATGGGCATCAACCGGGTGCTGCGACACGGCAACCAGCAGCTGGCCTCGGCGCGCGGAGTCGCCGAGGTGGCGCAGCTTGCGGTGCTGCCGGTGCCGCCCGCCCGGATCGGGGCGCTGGACGTGGCGGCCCGCTACCAGGCGGCCCAGACCGACACGCGGATCGGCGGTGACCTCTACGCCGTGCAGGAGACGCCCTACGGGGTGCGGCTCGTCGTCGGTGACGTGCGGGGCAAGGGCCTGGAGGCTGTGGAGACCGTCGCCGTGGTCATCGGCGCGTTCCGCGAAGCCGCTGAGCAGGAGGCCGACCTGGCCCGGGTGGCGGGCCGCCTGGACCACGCACTCCACCGCGAGGGACGGGGGCGCGAGGGGATCGACCGGGTGGAGGGCTTCACCACGGCCCTACTCGTAGAGGTGGCCGGGGCGGCCGGGACGATCGGAGCCACCGGCGCTGGCGTGCTGCGGCTGGTCAACTGCGGCCATCCCGCACCGCTGCTGATGCTGCCCGACGGCACGGTGTCGCTGCTGGAGCCGCCCGAACACGCGCTGCCGCTCGGACTGCTGGGGCTGCTGGGCAGCGGTACCGGAGGACCGCCGGTGCCGTACGAGGTGGACTTCCCGCTCGGTGCCACCCTGCTGGTGCACACCGACGGCCTCACCGAAGCCCGGGACGAGAAGGGGGAGTTCTACCAGCCGGGGCCGCGGATCCGGCACCACGGCTGGCAACGCCTCAGGCCGCCCGCCCTCCTGGACCGCCTGCTGGCCGACGTGGACGCGTACACCGGCGGACAAGCCGCCGACGACATGGCGCTGCTCGCGGTGACTCGACGAACCCCGCAGTGACTCACCGGCCCTGAGCCGGTCGAACAGCTCCCGGCGCGTTGCACGGCTCGCGAGCCCGGACGAGCTGTGACCTGTGGGGCCAGTGGGACGGAAGTGAGTCGCGGACGGACACCGAACGACGAGCTTCACTATCACGGTGTGTGACCGTCCAGCCTCACTCTGCATTACGGCTTGGTCAAGATCCACTCGTTGGAGTGTCGTCTTGGCGAAGTAAATGCCCGGTTCCTGCCCCCGTGGTGCGGAACGTCCAGGCGGTGAAGGCTCCTTATTCCCCGAAGACTTGGAATCTGACCTCCGGGTCTATTAACGTTCGATAACGCAGCGCGGTCGTCACTGCCGTCGCAAGAGGCGGCGCCGTGCGCTATGGCCGAATCCTGACAGTGCATCACCACAGATCACACCTGCACCAAAGGAACCGGGGAACCACCACCTTGGGGTGAATCGGGCAGCTTCCGCAACGAAGCCGCCGGTAGGAGACCTTCCTGCTCCGAACCCGTCAGCTAACCCGGTAGGCCAGAAGGAAGGAAAGGAGAGCGCCCCCGTGGCGTCAAGCAGGTCTGCCACCGAGGCTCCGACGGCCGAGCCCACCGCGTTCGGTCCCGCCGCCGGAGACTCCTGGGACGAGTGGAACCCCACCGAAGAGTCCATCCGTTCCGTGCGAGGCCGCCACCGGGTCGCCAAGCAGCGCAGCGGTATGGCCCGCAGCGGCGCGGTGCTGGGCGTCGGCATGGTCGCGGCGATGGGCGCCGGCGGCATCGCCACCGCGCAGGACAAGCCGCAGCTGCCCGTCTCGCTGCCGGACCTCGGCTCCCTCACCGACAAGCTTCCCGAAGCCGCCGAACTGCCCGGTGTCGGCACCCTGGTCGCCGACACCGCCGAGCAGGAGGACACCACCACCGTCGCCGCGCCGCTGACCCAGGCCGGGCTGACCGGGGACGACACGGCCGCCGGGCAGACCGACGCCGGTGAGGCCCTCCGGGCCCGCATCCTCCAGCAGGCCGACCAGCAGCAGGCCGCCGCGGAGCAGCAGGCGCGCGAAGCCGCCGCCGAGAAGGCCGCCGCCGACGCGTCCGCGAGCGCCGCCAAGACGGCCGAGGCCGAGCGCAAGGCGGAGGAGGAGCGCAAGCGCAAGGCCGAGGAGGAGCGCAAGCGTAAGGCGGAGGAAGAGCGGCTGCGCAAGCTCGCCGCCACCTTCAGCATGCCGCTCGGCTCCTACCAACTCACGTCCAGTTTCGGTGACTCCGGCTCGATGTGGTCCAACAACCACACCGGCCAGGACTTCGCCGCGCCGACCGGCACCCCGGTCAAGGCCGTGCACGGCGGCACCATCAAGGAAGCCGGCTGGGCCGGCTCCTACGGTTACCGCATCATCCTGGAACTCAACGACGGCACCGAGATCTGGTACTGCCACCTGTCGTCGATGACGAAGACCGGCGGCAGCGTCACCACCGGCGAGGTCATCGGAAACGTCGGCTCCACCGGCAACTCCTCCGGTCCGCACCTCCACCTCGAGGTCCGTCCCGGTGGCGGCGCCCCGATCGACCCGCTCTCCTGGCTGCGCGGCAAGGGCCTCAACGTCTGACCCGTGCCGACGCACACCCTTCCCCGGCCGCCCCGTCGCGGTCCGGAACAGCCGGACGGTCCTGACGGTCCGGCTGTTCCGTGAGGTTCAGGCGGTCCGGGCGGGCGATGCTCCGGGCGGGGTGAACTGGGGGTGCGGCGCGCTGCGTCCGGGACGCACCCGCCGTCCGGACGCGGTCCGCGGAAGGCCGCCGGTTCGCGGGCGCCGCGCCAGGGGCTGCCTCGCG
>NZ_BAAHCA010000624.1:0-2945 GCF_054776295.1 Streptomyces sparsus | reverse complement strand
GGCTGCGCCTGCCGGGGCGCGGCGACCGGGCCGCGGTGCAGCGCGCGCTGGAGCTCGTCGGCATGGGGGACCGCGCCGGGGACTCGGTGAACGCCCTCTCCGGCGGTCAGCACCAGCGGGTGCTGATAGCCCGGGCGCTGGCTGGTGAACCCGAGCTGCTGATCATGGACGAGCCGCTGGCCGGCGTGGACCTCGACAGCCAGCAGCTGCTGGCCGACGCCCTGCGCGAGCAGAGCGCGCGCGGCACCTCGGTGCTGCTGGTGCTGCACGAGCTGGGCCCGCTGGCGCCGCTCATCGACCGCACCGTCGTGCTCCGGGACGGCCGGGTGGAACGGGTCGAGCACCCCGAGCAGCTGCACGACCTGGCCTGCCACCCGCAGCACGCCGACGCGGAACCGCCCGCGGCGATCCCCGAGGCGCCGAAGATCGAGACCGGACTCCTGTCATGACCGAGATGCTCCAGTTCGCCGTCATGCAGCGCGCGCTGCTCGCCGCGCTGCTGGTCGGTATCGCCGCCCCCGCGGTGGGCATCTACCTGGTGCAGCGCCGGCAGGCCATCATGGGCGACGGAATCGGCCACGTGGCGCTGACCGGTGTCGCGCTGGGCTTCCTGCTCAGCACCAACCCGGTGTGGACGGCGGTGCTGGTCTCCTCGGTGGGCGCCATCGGCATGGAACTCGTGCGCTGGTACGGCAAGGCCCGCGGTGACATCGCGCTGGCGCTGCTCTTCTACGGCGGCATGGCCGGCGGCGTGATGATCATCAACCTGGCGCCGGGCGGCTCCACCGCCAAGCTCACCACGTTCCTGTTCGGCTCGATCACCACCGTCTCCTCCGAGGACGTCACCGCCATCGTGGTGCTGTCGGCCTTCGTGCTGGCCGTCTGCCTCGGCCTGCGCAGGCAGCTCTTCGCCATCTGCCAGGACGAGGAGTTCGCCCGCGTCACCGGCCTGCCCGTCCGGGTGCTCAACCTGCTGCTGGCGGTCACCGCCGCCGTCACCGTCACCGTCGCGATGCGGGTGGTCGGACTGCTGCTGGTGAGCGCGCTGATGGTGATCCCGGTCGCAGCCGCACAGCAGGTCACCAGGAGCTTCGCGGTCACGCTGGCGTTCGCCGTGGCCGTCGGCGTGCTGGTCTCCCTGTCCGGCACGGTCCTGTCGTACTACGCCGACGTGCCGCCCGGAGCGAGCATCGTGCTGCTGGCCATCGCGCTCTTCGCCCTGGTCACACTGCTCGCCGCACCGCTGGCCCGCAGACGCGCCCGAGCCGCGTCCCGGGCCGCGCCGTCCGGGCCGGTGGAGCAGCCGGCAGTGGCCGGAAGCTGACGGGCGACGGCCCCGCCCGACGCCCGGCGGCAGCCGCACCGGCAGCCGCTCCCGCAGCACCTGGCACAATGGGGGCGACCGAAGGCGAGCCGAGCACCGAGGTGCTTGCGAAGGAGGAACAGGTGGCGACTGCAGGTCCCCCCGTCCGTGGTCGGTCGACCCGCCAGCGCGCCGCGGTGGCGGCGGCGCTCAGCGAGGTCGAGGAGTTCCGCAGCGCCCAGGATCTGCACGACATGCTCAAGCACCGGGGTGACTCGGTCGGCCTGACCACTGTCTACCGCACGTTGCAGTCCCTCGCCGACGCCGGTGAGGTCGACGTGCTGCGTACCGACGAGGGTGAGTCCGTCTACCGCCGGTGCAGCACCGACGACCACCATCACCACCTGGTGTGCCGGCACTGCGGCAAGGCCGTCGAGGTGGAGGGCCCGGCCGTGGAGAAGTGGGCCGACTCCATCGCCACCGAGAACGGCTTCGTGGACGTCGCCCACACCATCGAGATCTTCGGCACCTGCGGCGACTGCGCGGCGAAGCAGTAGCACGGCCGCCCCGCCGCCCTCCCCTCCCCAGGACGCACCGCCCATGACCACGACGCAGCTCAGCATCGGCCCGCACACCGTCCAGCCCCCGGTGGTGCTGGCGCCGATGGCGGGCATCACCAACGCGCCGTTCCGGTCGCTGTGCCGGGAGTTCAGCGGCGGGCGCGGTCTCTTCGTCAGCGAGATGATCACCAGCCGGGCGCTGGTGGAGCGCAACGAGAAGACCATGCAGCTGGTCCACTTCGACGCCGACGAGACACCGCGCTCGCTCCAGCTGTACGGCGTGGACCCGGCCACCGTCGGCAAGGCCGTCCGCATGATCGCCGAGGAGGACCTCGCCGACCACATCGACCTCAACTTCGGCTGCCCCGTCCCCAAGGTCACCCGGCGGGGCGGCGGTTCCGCACTGCCGTACAAGCGGAACCTGCTGCGCGAGATCCTCCGGGAGGCGGTCGGCGGCGCGGGCGGCCTGCCGGTGACGATGAAGATGCGCAAGGGCATCGACGACGATCACCTCACGTACCTGGACGCCGGCCGCATCGCCGCGCAGGAGGGCGTCGCGGCCATCGCGCTGCACGGCCGCACCGCCGCCCAGCACTACGGCGGAACCGCCGACTGGACGGCGATCGCCCGCCTCAAGGAGGCCGTGCCCGAGGTCCCGGTGCTCGGCAACGGCGACATCTGGTCCGCCGAGGACGCGGTGCGCATGATGCGTGAGACGGGCTGCGACGGCGTCGTGGTGGGCCGCGGCTGCCTGGGCCGGCCGTGGCTCTTCGGTGACCTGGTCGCCGCCTTCGACGGCCGCGGTCCGGCGGCGTACGCGCGGCCCACACTGCGGGAGGTGGGCGACGTCATGGTGCGGCACGCCCGGCTGCTCGGCGAGTGGCTGGGTGACGAGGCCCGCGGCGTCATCGACTTCCGCAAGCACGTCGCCTGGTACACCAAGGGCTTCTCGGTCGGCTCCGACCTGCGGCGTCGGCTCGCCGTCACCTCGTCGCTGGACGCGCTGCGGGAACTGCTCGACGAGGCGGAGCTGGACCAGCCGTGGCCGGCCGGCGCGGACGGGCCGCGCGGCCGGACCTCGG
>NZ_BAAHCA010000623.1:0-2951 GCF_054776295.1 Streptomyces sparsus | reverse complement strand
CGCACTCCACGCCGCGCGCCGGGCGGAGCACATCGCGCGCCGCCTCGACGACCCGGCGCTGCTCGCCTTCGCGCTCAACGGCCTCTACATGCAGACCTTCCACCGCGCGGGACTCGCCCCCCGACGCGACACGATCGGCGCCGAACTCGTCGAACTGTCGGCCCGGCACGGCCTCGTCACCTACGAGGTGCTCGGCCATCTCGTGCGGCTCCAGGCCCGCAGCGCGCTCGCCGACTTCACCGCCGCGGACCGGCACGCCGCAGCCGCCGACCGCCTCGCCGAACGCAACGAACTCCCCCTCGTAAGGGTGTTCACGAGGTGGTACGCCGCGCTCCGCCTTGCCGCGACCGGCAGCCCGCCGGACACCGGGGAGGCCACCGGCAACAGGACCTCAGCCCGGGCGCAGGCGGCCGCACGTTCCGGGGTACCGACACCGCCGGACGCCGAGTCGGCGTACCGGAGCGCCGCCGCCGCGCTCTCCGACGCCGGCATGCCCGGCCTGGAGGGCGGGCTGCTCCCGCTGGCGCTGCTGAGCCTGCGCATCCGGGACGGCCGACCTCTCCAGGCGGAGAAGGGCACCGACTGGGGGCCGTACCGGCCGTGGGTGCTCCCGCTGCTCCTCGTGGCCGAAGGGCGGCACGGTGAGGCCGCGGCGGCCCTGCGCACGCTCCCGGACCCGCCCCGCGACCTGCTGCTCGAGGCGATGTGGTGCCTGGCAGCTCAGGCCGCCCTCGCGGTCGGGGACCCGGTGACGATGCGACGCGCCCACCAGGCGCTCACGCCCGCTGTCGGGGAACTGGCCGGCGCGGGAAGCGGCATGCTCACTCTCGGGCCGGTGTCCGACCACGTCGACGCCCTCGCCGCAGCGCTGCGCCACGCTCCCTGAACGCCCGGCGCATGGAGATCCCCGGCACGCCGCCGGCAGGTCAGTCCGCTCGCACGTGGTCGACCTTCCGGTGGAAGCGCATGCCGGCCAGGCCGCCGAGGACCGCGCCGAGAAGGCTGATCACCGCGACGGCGAGCAGTGCGATGATGCCGCCGAGCGTCAGGTCCCCCTCGTTCACGGGCAGCCGCGGCAGGGCGTCCAGCCGGGCGAAGATGTCGTACTCGTTGCCGGCCACGGCGCCGAGAACGGCCACCACGACGGCGATGACCAGCGCCCACAGCCAGACCATCAGCCCTTGCACGGCACCGCTGAAGCGGGCCATGCGCCCGGCGACGTAACCGCCGCAGTAGTAGGCGACGAACAGCACGAGGACCAGTGCGATGCCGCCGACGATGCCGATGGTCTCCGGCTGGTCCGCCGCCCGGTCGGCGGCCCGCTCCACATCGGCGCCCGTCGCCAGCCCGATCGCCGCGCCCACGGCGCCGAGCAGCGCGACGAGCAGCACGGCCATGCCGGTGGCCGTCAGCCAGCCGAAGAAGGCCGCGCCGATCTTCGCGCCGCCGTACTCCTCCTTCTCGCGTTCGGCCAGCCGTCCCCGGCCCCGCCCGTGCCGCGACCGTTCGTGCCTGCCGTCCCCCGCGTGATGGCGGTCGGCGCCGCGGTGCCCCGCGTCGCGGCCGTCGTCCTCGTAGTCGTCGTCCCGGTAGTCCTCCGGATACCTGTCCGAGGAACCCCTGCCGAACCTGGCGTTCATGGGAAACACCTCCACAGTCGACGCACGTGCCGGGGAGCCGTCGTGTCGCACGGAGCCGGTCACCGGCTCCCGGGGGCGGGACGAGCACCTCCGCCCGCGATCCGCCGGCGCGAAGGTACTTCGCCAGGCAAGTGCCCTGGCCGACTCCCGTCAAACCGGTCGCAAACGGGCATGTCGTCAGTGCTTGCCGCCTGCTCGTGGGCTCCGGCGGTCAGGACCGTAGGATCGGGCGCATGGAGCAACGAGTACTGGGTCGGACCGGACGTGAGGTCTCCGTCGTGGGGCTGGGCACGTGGCAGCTGGGGGCGGACTGGGGTCGGGTCCGCGAGACGGACGCCCTGGAGGTGCTCGACGCGGCGGTCGAGGCCGGCGTCACCTTCTTCGACACCGCCGACGTGTACGGGAACGGGCGCAGCGAGCAGGTGATCGGCCGGTACCTGGCCGCCCGTCCGGACGCGGAGGTCTTCGTCGCGACGAAGATGGGCCGCCGAGTCGAGCAGTCGCCGGAGAACTACCACCTGGACAACTTCCGGGCCTGGACCGACCGCTCCCGGACGAACCTCGGAGTGGACACGCTCGACCTGGTGCAGCTGCACTGCCCGCCCACCCCGGTGTACTCCTCCGACGCCGTCTTCGACGCCCTGGACACCCTGGTGGCGGAGAAGCGGGTGGCCGCCTACGCGGTGAGCGTGGAGACCTGCGCCGAAGCGCTGGCCGCGATCGCCCGGCCGGGAACGGCCAGCGTGCAGATCATCCTCAACCCGTTCCGCCTCAAGCCGCTGGAGCAGGTGCTGCCCGCGGCCGCGCAGGCGGGCGTGGGCGTCATCGCCCGCGTGCCACTCGCCTCGGGGCTGCTGTCCGGTGCCTACACCCGGGACACCGTGTTCGCGCCCGACGACCACCGGACGTACAACCGCGGCGGTGAGATGTTCGACCAGGGGGAGACCTTCTCGGGTGTCGACTTCGAAACGGGCCTCGACGCGGCGGCCGAGTTCGCCGGGCTCGCGCCCGAGGGTGCCACGCCCGCTCAGACGGCCCTGCGGTGGATCGTGCAGCAGCCGGGTGTGACCTCGGTGATTCCGGGTGCGCGCTCACCCCGCCAGGCCACCGCGAACGCGCAGGCCGCCGCGCTTCCGCCGCTGCCCGCGTCGACGCTGGACGCGGTGCGCGAACTGTACGACCGGCGGATCCGCCCCCAGGTCCACACTCGCTGGTAATCAGCGCCTGCCCTCCCCGGGGCCGACCTTCCGGGCCCGCTCTCCGTCTTCGCCCGACTGTGCCTGACGGCAACGGCCCGGCGTCCCACCCACG
>NZ_BAAHCA010000622.1:0-2956 GCF_054776295.1 Streptomyces sparsus | reverse complement strand
CGTGGCGTCCAGCAGCAGCCCCGGCACCCTCGCCCGCTCCGCCCGACGCCGCGGCGCCCTCCTCGCCACGTCCCCCCGGCGACGCCGCCACGCCGACCGCAGGAAGACCAACCCCCAAGCCCCGACAGCCACTTCCACCCACCGCACCAGGCGCCCCGGATCCATGTCGATCAGCCTGCCACCGGCCCGCAGCGACCAGGTCGCCGTTCAACCACCGTTCACGCCGTGCTCCCCGGACGTTGACCCGTCAGGACACCGGCCCGGCCGACGGCGACCCGCTCTGGTGCCCCGCGCGCTCACATGGCATCGTCCCTGTCAGCCGCCGCGTCACGCGCACACCCCGCTCGTGCGCGGACCACGCCCACGACGCGTACAGCACGGGAGCCGCCATGACCGCAGCGCACCTCGACGACCGCTCCGCCGACCAGCCCGAACCGCTGTGGCAGCCCGGCCCTGACCGGATCGCCGGTGCCGCCCTCACCCGCTTCCACGAGTGGGCGGCCCGCCACCACGGCGCACCCGCCCCGGTCCCCGGTGACGCCGCTGCCGACTACGCGGCGCTGCACCGCTGGTCCGTCGACGAACTGCCCGCCTTCTGGGAGGCCGTCGCCGCCTGGTTCGACGTCCGGTTCGGCACCCCGCCGACGACGGTGCTCGCCGACCGCGCCATGCCCGGCGCCCAGTGGTTCCCCGGCGCCACCGTCAACTACGCCGAGCACGCGCTGCGCACCGCGACGGACCCGGCACGCGCCGACACCGCCGCCCTGCTCCACGTCGACGAGACCCATCGGATCACCCCGCTGACCTGGGGCGAACTGCGCCGCCAGGTCGGTTCGCTCGCCGAGGAACTGCGCCGCCTCGGGGTCCGCCCCGGCGACCGCGTCAGCGGCTACCTGCCGAACGTCCCGCAGGCGGCCGTCGCGCTGCTCGCCGCAGCCGCCGTCGGCGCGGTCTGGACGTCCTGCGCGCCCGACTTCGGCGCCCGCAGCGTGCTCGACCGGTTCCAGCAGGTCGAACCCGTCGTGCTCTTCGCCGTCGACGGCTACCGCTACGGAGGCAAGGAGCACGACCGCGCCGAGACCGTCACCGAACTGCGCCGCTCGCTGCCGAGCCTGCGGGCGACGGTCCACGTGCCCCTGCTCGGGACCCCCGCGCCGGACGGCGCGCTGCACTGGGACGAGCTGACCGCCGCGGAGGTCGAGCCGGTCTTCGAACAGGTTCCCTTCGACCACCCGCTGTGGGTGCTCTACTCCTCCGGCACGACCGGACTGCCGAAGGCCCTGGTGCAGTCCCAGGGCGGCATCCTGCTGGAGCACCTGAAGCAGCTGGGCCTGCACAGCGACCTGGGACCGGACGACCGCTTCTTCTGGTACACGTCCACCGGCTGGATGATGTGGAACTTCCTCGTCTCGGGCCTGCTCACCGGAACCACCGTCGTGACGTACGACGGCAGCCCCGGCCACCCCGGCACCGACGCCCAGTGGCACATCGCCGAACGCACCGGCGCCACCTTCTACGGCACCTCGGCCGCCTACGTCATGGCCTGCCGCAAGGCCGGCGCCCGGCCGGGCCGGGAACTGGACCTGACCGCCCTGAAGTGCGTCGCGACCACGGGTTCCCCGCTGCCACCGGACGGGTTCCGCTGGCTGCACGACGAGGTCCGCTCCGACCTGTGGATCGCCTCGGTCAGCGGCGGAACCGACGTGTGCAGCTGCTTCGCCGGCGCCGTGCCGACGCTGCCCGTGCACGTCGGAGAGCTCCAGGCGGCCTGCCTGGGCACCGATCTCCGGTCCTGGGACCCGCAGGGGCGGTCCCTCGTCGGAGAGGTGGGCGAACTCGTCGTCACCACTCCCATGCCCTCCATGCCGGTGTACTTCTGGAACGACCCGGACGGCGCCCGCTACCGCGAGAGCTACTTCGAGATGTATCCCGGCGTCTGGCGGCACGGCGACTGGATCACCGTCACCGAACGCGGTTCGGTGATCATCCACGGCCGTTCCGACTCCACCCTGAACCGGCAGGGCGTGCGCATGGGGTCAGCGGACATCTACGAGGCCGTGGAGCGCCTGCCCGAGATCCGTGAGTCGCTCGTGATCGGTGTGGAACAGCCCGACGGCGGCTACTGGATGCCGCTATTCGTCCATCTCGCCGAGGGAGCTGTCCTCGACGACGCCCTGGTCGACCGCATCCGCCGGACGATCCGCCGGGAGCTCTCGCCCCGACACGTGCCCGACGAGGTCGTCGAGGTGTCCGCGGTGCCGCACACTCTCACCGGCAAACGCCTCGAAGTGCCCGTCAAGCGGCTGCTCCAGGGGGTCGACCTGACCAAGGCCGTCAACCCCGGCTCCGTCGACAACCCGGACCTGCTGCGGTTCTACGCCGAACTCGGCCGGACCCGGGCCAACTGACCCGGCCGCTGTCAGACCCCCTGACTACGCTGTGTGAGCAGAGATGACCGCATCACCTTAGTCGGGGGGATCCATGCCACACCGCCGCGCCCGCACGCACCACACCAGCGGCAAGCGCCGCGCCGACCGCGGCCGGCGCCCGGCCCGCACGCGGCCGGGCGCCGGACCGCGCCGAAGCGCACTGCGCCGCGAACTGCCCACCGTGCTCGGACTGCTGGTCGACGAGGCGGACTTCACGGCGATGCGCCGGTACGACACGTTTCCCTTCGCCGACCACCGCGCATACCTCAGGCAGCTCGGCACGCTGCTCCGCACCCTGGCCGGGCAGGGGGTGCCCACCCACGTCGTCCGATTCCGGCCGGAGGACTTCGTCCGGCACTGCCGCGACCACGAGCTCCCGGCCGACAGCGCGCACAGCAGAGCCCACTACACCGTCCGGACAGCCGCCTCGGCCGGCGCCTGCGTCACCTACACCGGCCAGCCCGCCGAACAACTGCCCCGGATGCTGTCCCGCCCCGGCGCCGAACAGGCGCCCCCAGCCGGCGGCG
>NZ_BAAHCA010000621.1:0-2956 GCF_054776295.1 Streptomyces sparsus | reverse complement strand
GTGGCGGGAAGCGGAGCAGCGGGCAGCCGTGCGGCGCTCGACTGACCGCGTTCCGTACGCCGACCCGTCCGGCCGACCCCTCGCCCTACCGACGGCCAGGGGACAAGCGGTGATGGACCGGAGCCCGGGTGCCGCACCCGGGCTCCGGTCCGCTTTTGCGACTATCGTCGGCCTGGTGGACGACAAGGATGCCAAGGGCACGACCTGTGCGCACTGCGGCACGGTCGCTGTGGAGGTGCCGCTCACCTGGGTGCGCTCGGTGGAGAACGGCGTGCCCCGCCATCTGTGCGAGCGATGCGCCCGCGCCAACATCCGCGCGATCGAAGGGCGACTCGACTCCTCCTGGTGGTGACGTCAGGCGGCACGGGAACGTCAGCAGCTCGCGGCGTCGCACCGCTGGCTCCGCAGCGCGCCGTCCGGAGCGTCCCTGGCCCGCCGGCCGACCGATCGGCGGGCCTGCTCTCCGCCCGCCCTCGCGGTCAACCCGCCTTGCGTCCGCCCCGACTGCCGGGCTTCTTCGCGCTCGTCCCCGGCTTCGAGTCGGTCTTCGGCTTCGCGCTGGTCCCCGGCTGCGCGGTGGGTTTCTGCTTCGCGGTGGCAGTCGGCTTCGCCGTGGGGGTCGGCTTCTTGCCGGTCGGCTGCTTCCTGGCAGCCGGCTTCTTCGCGGTGCCGGACGTGTCGGACGACGGCACCGGTTCGGCTGCTTCCCGAGGCGCGTCGTCCCCGTTCGGGTGGACGTCCCGAGGCGCGTCGTCCGCGGGCGCGCCCTCTTCGCGAAGCCCGTCGGCCGCACCTTCGTCGGCCGCGTCCTGGGTGGGCGTGCGCTCGTCGTCCGGCAGGAAGCCGGGAAGCCACGCCTCCAACTCGTCGCGCAGCCGCACCGAGGCCCCGAGCTGGCACAGCACGCCGATGGTGCTCAGCGTGACCCGGTGGATCAGCAGGTAGGCGGGCGGCAGGTTGAGCTGCTTGCCGAGCTGGTGAGCCGGTGAGCGCGGATCACCGATCCGGGTGGCCTGCTCCCGCATCCAGCTCCGGGAGAAGGTGAACTCCTCCACCTGACCCGGTTCGATGATCGGGACCAGGTACTCCAGCACGGCGTCCGGGTCCAACTCGATGGAGGACTTGACGAAGCCGTCCTGCCTCAGCAGTTCGTATACCTCCTCGGCCTGGCCGGCGAGGGTCATGCGCAGTGCGGTGCCGATCGTGGCGGGCAGACCGTCCGGCAGGCGATCCACCGTTCCGAAGTCCATCACTCCCAGTCGGCCGTCGGCCAGCAGCCGGAAGTTGCCGGGGTGCGGGTCGGCGTGCAGCAGGCCGGTGCGGGCCGTACCGGAGAACAGGAACCGGGCCAGGAGCTGGCCGGCGCGGTCCCGGTCCGACTGCTCGCCGTCCCGGATGACCTCCGAGAGCGGGGTCCCCGTCAGCCACTCGGTGACCAGCACCTGCTCGCTCTGGTGTACGACGCCGGGCACCCGGACGTCCGGGTCGTCCTCGAACTCGGCGGCGTAGGCGCGCTGGGCCTCCGCCTCCAGGGCGTAGTCAAGCTCCTCGGAGACACGATCGCGCATCTCCGCGATCAGCGGTTTGACGTCCATGCCGGGAACGAGCGGGCCCAGCAGCCTGGCGAAGCGGCCGAGCTGGTTCAGGTCCGAGATCAGGGCCTCACCCGCGCCGGGATACTGCACCTTCACCGCGACCTCGCGGCCGTCGTGCCAGATCGCCCGGTGCACCTGGCCGATCGAGGCAGCCGCAGCCGGCTTGTCGTCGAACTCCTCGAAGAGTTCGCGCCACCCTTCCCCGAGACGTTCGGTGAGGACGGAGTGCACGGTGCTCGCCGGCATGGGCGGCGCCGCCTCCTGGAGCTTCGTGAGCGCGGCACGATAGGGCTTGGCGACGTCCTCGGGCAGCGCCGACTCGAAGACGGACATCGCCTGCCCGAACTTCATCGCACCGCCCTTCAGCTCACCGAGCACCTTGAACAGCTGCTCGGCGGTGCGCTGCTGCAACTCGTTGCCCACCAGATCCGCTGAGTAGCCGCCGATCCGCTTGCCCAGGCCCCAGGTGGCCCTGCCCGCGAACCCCAGTGGAAGCGCAGCCAGCTTGGCGGTGCGGGTGACGGCCTTGCGGGGAAGATCTGACATGCGCCCCTCCAACTACCGGACAGCTCTCGCTGCTACGAAGCCATTGTGACCTGTCGGGAGCCCATCCCCGTAGCGCCGGGGGCGGGTGCCGCCCCAGCGGCACCGCACGGGCACTCTCTGTAGGGCTCCATGAGCTCCTCCTCCTTGCGCAGCCAGGGGAGCACGAAGGAGGTGCGGATGCCCGCCGCGCACTCGCCGGCAGCCGCGTCACCGTCGGCCGTCTCGCTGTCGGCAGCGTCATCGTCGGGAAAGTCGCCGTCGAGAAAGCCGAGTGCCTGGCAGGCGGCGGCTCCGGCGACCACTGTGGCCAACGCCACGTCGCACGCCGGCACGCCGCTGCGCCGGGCGGACCGCCACTGCCCGACGGCCAGCGGCCAGGTCGGCTCCCGCTCGGCCCGGCCGAGCAGCATGCACTCACCGCAGGCGCTCGAACCGGGCAGCACCAGCGGCCCCACGAAACCGGTGCCCTCCACCACCCCCGCGTAGAGGTGCGGCCGGCCGGTGGCGACCAGCTCCCTGGCCTCCGCCGGATCCGGGGCGTAGGCGGCCAGGCCGTCCCTGGGAGCGAGCACCACCAGGCCGGGACCCCGCTCGGCCTCACGCTGGGCCGGGACCCTGGGCCAGGGGGACGCCCGCCGGACCATCCTGCCGAGCGCGGTGCTGCGCCGCTCGCCGACCTGCTCGGCGTCCACGCCGGCGGGAGTGGTGTCCCACGCCTCCACACAGCCGCCGTCCACCACGTCCACCTGGCCGACACCCGCCGCGGGCAACGCCGCCGACCGCTTCGGCCGCAAGCGCATGCTGCTCGCCGGGCT
>NZ_BAAHCA010000620.1:0-2957 GCF_054776295.1 Streptomyces sparsus | reverse complement strand
CGTCAGCCCGCGCACCGAGCGCGTCCCCAAGGACCCCGCACCCGAGCCGGGCGGCAAGGCACCCGGCGAGGCGCCCGCGACGCACCCCAGCTCGCACGACGCCCCGCAGCGGACCGCGAAGTCCGACCCGGCCAACCCCGCCGGGCCCGTCAACGACGGTGAGGAGGGCCGATGACCCCCACCGAATCCGCCGAGAAGCTGCTCTCGCCGGTGCTCTCCGCGTTCTGGGACGAGCCCGAGGCGTGGACGCTCGACACCTACCGGCGGCACGACGGCTACGAGGGCCTGCGCAAGGCCCTCGCCATGGACCCGGACGACGTCATCGCCTACGTCAAGGACGCGGGGCTGCGCGGCCGTGGCGGCGCCGGCTTCCCCACCGGCATGAAGTGGCAGTTCATCCCGCAGGGCGACGGCAAGCCGCACTACCTCGTCGTCAACGCCGACGAGTCCGAGCCCGGCACCTGCAAGGACATGCCGCTGCTCTTCGCCAACCCGCACTCCCTCATCGAGGGCATCGTGATCGCCTGCCACGCGATCCGCTCCGGCCACGCCTTCATCTACCTGCGCGGCGAGGTCGTGCCGGTGCTGCGGCGCCTGCACGAGGCGGTGCGCGAGGCCTACGCGGCCGGGTACCTCGGCAAGGACGCGCTCGGCCCGGGCAAGGACCTCGAACTCACCGTGCACGCCGGCGCCGGCGCGTACATCTGCGGTGAGGAGACGGCGCTGCTCGACTCCCTCGAAGGGCGCCGCGGCCAGCCCCGGCTGCGTCCGCCCTTCCCGGCCGTCGCCGGCCTCTACGCCTGCCCGACGGTCGTCAACAACGTCGAGTCCATCGCCTCCGTGCCCGCGCTGATGCACCGCGGCAAGGAGTGGTTCAGGTCGATGGGCAGCGAGAAGTCACCCGGCTTCACGCTGTACTCGCTGTCCGGTCACGTCGCCCGGCCCGGCCAGTACGAGGCACCGCTGGGCGTCACCCTGCGGCAGCTGCTCGACATGAGCGGCGGCATGCGGCCCGGCCACCGCCTGAAGTTCTGGACGCCGGGCGGCTCGTCCACGCCGATGTTCACCGACGAGCACCTCGACGTGCCGCTCGACTACGAAGGCGTCGGCGCGGCCGGCTCGATGCTCGGCACCAAGGCCTTGCAGTGCTTCGACGAGACGACCTGCGTGGTCCGGGCGGTGACCCGCTGGACCGAGTTCTACGCCCACGAGTCCTGCGGCAAGTGCACCCCCTGCCGCGAGGGCACCTACTGGCTCGTCCAGCTGCTGCGCGACATCGAGGCCGGCAAGGGCTCGATGGACGACATCGACAAGATCGACGACATCGCCGACAACATCAACGGCAAGTCGTTCTGCGCACTCGGCGACGGCGCCGCCAGCCCGATCTTCTCCTCGCTGAAGTACTTCCGCGAGGAGTACGAGCAGCACATCACCGGCCGCGGCTGCCCCTTCGACCCGAGCCGCTCCACGGTGTGGGCCGACAAGGGCAGCAACGACGACAACGCTCACCTGGAGGTGAACGCGTGACCGTGACCACTGACGCCAAGACCTCCGGTGGCGGGGAAGCCGGTCCGCCGCCCGAGGACCTGGTCTCCCTCACCATCGACGACGCGCAGATCAGCGTGCCCAAGGGCACCCTCGTCATCCGCGCCGCCGAACTCCTCGGCATCGCCATCCCCCGGTTCTGCGACCACCCGCTGCTCGACCCGGCCGGCGCCTGCCGCCAGTGCATCGTCGAAGTCGAGGGCCAGCGCAAGCCGATGGCCTCCTGCACCATCACCTGCACCGACGGCATGGTGGTGAAGACCCACCTGACCTCACCCGTCGCGGAGAAGGCGCAGCGCGGCGTGATGGAGCTGCTGCTCATCAACCACCCGCTGGACTGCCCGGTCTGCGACAAGGGCGGCGAGTGCCCGCTCCAGAACCAGGCGATGTCCACCGGCGACCCGGAGACCCGCTTCGAGGGCCGCAAGCGGACCTTCGAGAAGCCGGTGCCGATCTCCACCCAGGTGCTGCTGGACCGGGAACGCTGCGTGCTGTGCGCCCGCTGCACCCGGTTCTCCAACCAGATCGCCGGCGACCCGATGATCGAGCTGCTGGAACGCGGCGCGCTCCAGCAGGTCGGCACCGGCGAGGACGACCCGTTCCAGTCGTACTTCTCCGGCAACACCATCCAGATCTGCCCGGTCGGCGCGCTCACCTCCGCCGCCTACCGTTTCCGGTCCCGCCCCTTCGACCTGGTGTCGTCGCCGTCGGTGTGCGAGCACTGCTCGACCGGCTGCGCCACCCGCACCGACCACCGCCGCGGCAAGGTCATGCGGCGGCTCGCCGCCGACGACCCCGAGGTCAACGAGGAGTGGATGTGCGACAAGGGACGCTTCGGCTTCCGCTACGCGCAGCGCCCCGACCGGCTCACCACCCCGCTGGTGCGGGACGCCGCCACCGGTGAACTGGCGCCCGCCAGCTGGCCGGAGGCACTCGCCGCCGCAGCCGAAGGGCTCGCCGGGGCCCGAGGCCGCACCGGGGTGCTGACCGGCGGCCGGCTCACCGTCGAGGACGCCTACGCGTACGGCAAGTTCGCCCGGGTCGCGCTCGGCACCAACGACGTCGACTTCCGGGCCCGGCCGCACAGCGCCGAGGAAGCGGACTTCCTCGCCGCCCGCGTCGCCGGCCGCGGCCACGACCTCGACGGCGGCGGACTCACCCACGCCGCGCTCGAAGCGGCGCCCGCCGTCCTGCTGGTCGGCTTCGAAGCGGAGGAGGAGGCCCCCGGCGTCTTCCTGCGGCTGCGCAAGGCCCACCGCAAGCACGGCCAGCGCACCTTCACGCTCGCCACCCACGCCACCCGCGGACTGCTCAAGGCCGGCGGCACGCTGCTGCCGGCCGCACCCGGCACCGAGACCGAGTGGCTGGACGCGCTCGCCGGCGGCGTCGGACTGGAGGAGGCCGGCCGGGCC
>NZ_BAAHCA010000619.1:0-2963 GCF_054776295.1 Streptomyces sparsus | reverse complement strand
CGCGCGCCGTCCCGGTGCACGCCCCTCACCCGCACCGGGCGGCGCACGTCGAGCCGGTAGCGCTGCTCGTAGTCGGTGAGGTAGTCGACGACGTGCGGGGCGGACGGGTACGTCCGCCCCGGCTCCGCGGGCATGGGGCGGCCGGGCAGGGAGGAGTACGCCGCCGGGGAGAACAGCCGCAGCGAGTCCCATGCCTGCCGCCAAGCGCCGCCGGGCGCATCCCGGTCGTCGAGGATCACGGCCGTCAGGCCGAGCCTGCGCAGGTGGTAACCGGCGGCGAGCCCGGCCTGGCCGCCGCCGCTCACCACCACCTCGGCCGTCCCGCTCATCCGCCTGCCCCCTGCCGTCCGTGCTCGTGCCGATCGGCCGCGTCCTGTTCCGGGCCTGTGCCGCCCGGTCGTGTCCTCCGTCGGGGAGCCGGTGGCCGCTCAGCCGTCCGTGCGGGCGGTGGTGAGGCGTTGGGCGGTGAACCGGCGGCGCCAGGCCAGCGAGACGTACACCAGGCCGATGAGGACGGGGACCTCGATGAGCGGGCCGACGACGCCGGACAGCGCCTCCCCCGAGGTGACACCGAAGGCGCCGATGGCGACGGCGATGGCCAGTTCGAAGTTGTTGCCGGCCGCGGTGAAGGCGAGCGTGGTGGTGCGGTCGTAGGCCAGGCCGATGGCCTTGCCGAGCGCGAAGCTGCCGAACCACATCACGGCGAAGTAGACGAGCAGCGGCAGGGCGATGCGGGCCACGTCGCCGGGCTGGTTGGTGATGGTGTCGCCCTGGAGCGCGAAGAGCACCACGATGGTGAAGAGCAGGCCGTACAGCGCCCACGGGCCGATCCTCGGCAGGAAGCTGCCCTCGTAGCGGTCCCGGCCGAGCTTGCGCTCCCCGAAGCGGCGGGTGAGGTAGCCGGCCAGCAGCGGCACGCCGAGGAAGATCACCACGTTGACGGCGATCGACCACATGGAGACGTCGAGGCTCTCGCCGTCACCGAGGCCGAGCCAGGTGGGCAGCAGGTCGAGGTAGAACCAGCCGAGCAGGCCGAAGGCGAGGACCTGGAACACCGAGTTGAGCGCCACCAGGACCGCGGCGGCCTCCCGGTCGCCGCAGGCGAGGTCGTTCCAGATGATGACCATGGCGATGCAGCGGGCCAGGCCGACGATGATCAGGCCGGTGCGGTACTCGGGCAGGTCCGGCAGGAACGTCCAGGCCAGGGCGAACATCACGGCCGGGCCGACGAGCCAGTTGATCACCAGCGACGAGACGAGCAGCTTCCGGTCGGCGGTGACGGTGTCGAGCCGGTCGTAGCGGACCTTGGCGAGCACCGGGTACATCATGATCAGCAGCCCGAGCGCGATGGGCAGCGAGATGCCGCCGACCTCGACGGCCGCGAGTGCGTCGTCCAGGCCGGGGACGACGCGGCCCAGGCCCAGGCCGACGCCCATCGCGAGCAGGATCCACACCGCGAGCCAGCGGTCCAGGGTGGAGAGCCCGGCGACGATCGTCGCCGCGGCCGGGTCGGGTGGGGTGCCGGTGGTCGCCGGTTCGGTGCTGGTCACGAGCAGGGCCTCTTGTTCTCCTGGTCGACGGTTCGGCGGGCGGTGGCGGCGAGTTCGGCGAACGAGCCGGCCAGGCTTTCGAGCACGTCCGGGCGGAGCCGGTAGTAGGTGTACCGGCCGCAGGGCTCCGTCTCCACGACCCCGGCCTCGCGCAGCAGCCGCAGGTGGTTGGAGAGGTTGGTCTGGCGGGCGCCGGTCTCCGCCACGAGGTGGGTGGTGCACAGCGTCTCGCCGGCGAGCAGGGTCACGATCCGAAGTCTGAGCGGGTCGGCGAGGACCCGGATCAGATCAGTGTCTACTGACGTCAGCATGGGCTGATACTGTCACATCAGTCAGGACTGATGTCATCCCGCCCCAGGAGACAGGAGAGACAGCGATGCCCGAGAAGCCCTCCGTGCTGTTCGTGTGCGTGCACAACGCCGGCCGGTCGCAGATGGCCGCGGCCTGGCTCAGCCACCTGGCCGGCGACCGCGTCGAGGTGCGCTCCGCCGGCTCCGCGCCCGCCGACCAGGTCAACCCGGCGGCGGTGGAGGCGATGCGTGAGGTCGGCGTGGACATCGCCGCCGAGTCCCCGAAGATCCTCACCACCGAGGCGGTCGAGGCGTCCGACGTGGTCATCACCATGGGCTGCGGCGACACCTGCCCGGTCTTCCCAGGCAAGCGCTACCTGGACTGGAAGCTGGACGACCCGGCCGGGCAGGGAGTGGCTGCCGTGCGGCCCATCCGCGACGAGATCAGGGCCCGCGTCGAGGGCCTCATCGCCGAACTCGCACCCGCCGGCTGAGCGTCCCCCCGGCTGCTGAGCGTCCCCCGGCTGAGCGTCCCCCGGCTGACGCGCCCGCAACGGCCGGTCAGGTGTCAGCCGGCCGGTGCCGCGCCTGCCCGCGGGGGTGCGGTGGCGGGCGGCGCTGTGGGCCCTTCGGGCGAGTGTGTACGGAGAGTCCAAGGTCACATCCGTGCGGCGGTGCGCTCTAAGGTGCGGCTCCCCTAGCCTGCCGTCTATGACGGTCCTGCCTGATGACGGGCTTTCGCTGGCCGCCGAGTTCCCCGAAGCCACCCGTGCCCAGTGGCAGCACCTCGTGGAGGGTGTGCTGCACAAGACGGGCAAGAGCGGGCTTTCCGGGGACGCGGCGGAAGAAGCGCTGTCCACCGAACTCGAGGACGGGCTGCGCACGCGTCCGCTGTACACCGCGGACGACGTGGCCCCGGCCCCTGCCGTGCCCGGCGGACACCCGGGCTCCGCCCCCTATCTGCGCGGCGCCACCCCGCAGGTCAGTACGCCCGCGGGCTGGCAGGTACGCCAGCAGCACCGGCGGGCCGACCCCGGGCAGGCCTACGAGGCGGTGCTCGCCGACCTGCGGCACGGGGTGGGCGCGCTGTGGCTGGTGATGGGCAGCGGCGGCTTCGACGTCG
>NZ_BAAHCA010000618.1:0-2997 GCF_054776295.1 Streptomyces sparsus | reverse complement strand
GGGGCCCGGGGCGCGCCGGCTCAGACGGCCGCTGGGGCCGCCGTCGGCCGGTCCGACGGGTCGGCCGGTTCCGCCGGGTGCTCGTCGGACTCGCTGAACTGGGTGCGGTACAGCTGCTCGTAGCGTCCGCTGCGGGCGAGCAGCTCCTCGTGCGTGCCGCGTTCCACGATGCGGCCCTGCTCCAGGACGAGGATCTGGTCGGCCTGCCGGATCGTGGAGAGCCGGTGGGCGATGACCAGGGAGGTCCGGCCGGCGAGTGCCTCGGTGAGCGCCTCCTGCACGGCTGCCTCCGAGGTGGAGTCCAGGTGCGCGGTGGCCTCGTCCAGGATGACCACGCGCGGCTGGGCCAGCAGCAGCCGGGCGATGGTCAGCCGCTGCCGTTCACCGCCGGACAGCCGGTAACCGCGTTCACCGACGACGGTGTCCAGCCCGTCCGGCAGGGAGGCGATCAGCTCGTCCAGCCTGGCCCTGCGCAGCGAGTCCCACAGCTCCTCGTCGGTGGCCTCCGGGCGGGCCAGCAGCAGGTTCGCGCGGATCGAGTCGTGGAAGAGGTGGCCGTCCTGGGTGACCATGCCCAGGGTGCGGCGCAGCGCCTCGGCGCTGAGGTCGCGCACGTCCACGCCGCCGAGCCGCACCGTGCCCCGGTCCGTGTCGTACAGGCGGGGCGTGAGCTGGGCGATGGTGGACTTGCCCGCGCCGGAGGAACCGACGAGCGCGACGAGCTGGCCCGGCTCGGCCCGGAAGCTGACGTCGTGCAGCACCTGCTCGCCGCCGCGGGCGTCCAGGGTCGCGACCTCCTCCAGCGAGGCGAGCGAGACCTTGTCTGCCGACGGGTACGCGAAGTCCACCGCGTCGAACTCGACACCCACCGGACCGTCCGGCACCTCGCGGGCGTCCGGCTTCTCCTGGATCAGCGGCTTCAGGTCCAGCACCTCGAACACCCGCTGGAAGCTGACCAGCGCGCTCATCACCTCGACGCGGGCGCTGGCCAGTGCGGTGAGCGGGGCGTACAGCCTGGTCAGGAGCAGCGCCAGGGAGACGACCGTGCCGGCGTCCAGCCGGCCGTTCAGGGCGAGGTAGCCGCCCAGTCCGTAGACGAGGGCCAGCGCCAGGGCGGACACCAGGGTCAGGGCCGTCACGAACGTCGTCTGGAGCATCGCGGTCCGCACCCCGATGTCCCGGACCCGGTCGGCGCGCTGTGCGAACTCGGCCGACTCCTGCTCGGGCCGCCCGAACAGCTTCACCAGCGTGGCGCCCGGTGCGGAGAACCGCTCGGTCATCTGGGTGCTCATCGTGGAGTTGTGGTTGGCCGCCTCCCGGGAGAGCTGGGCCAGGCGGGCGCCCATGCGCCGGGCCGGGAGCACGAACACCGGCAGCAGCACGAGGGCGAGCAGCGTGATCCGCCAGGAGAGCTGGAGCATGACCACCAGCGTCAGCAGCAGCGTCACCACGTTGCTGACCAGCCCGGAGAGGGTGTTGCTGAAGGCCCGCTGCGCACCGATCACGTCGTTGTTGAGCCTGCTCACCAGAGCGCCGGTGCGGGTCCGGGTGAAGAACGCCACCGGCATCTTCTGCACGTGGTCGTAGACGGCGGTGCGCAGGTCGAGGATCAGTCCCTCACCGATGCGGGCCGAGAGCCAGCGGGTCAGCAGCCCGATGGCGCCCTCCGCGACCGCGATCAACGCGATCAGCACCGCCAGCATCACCACCGTGCGCGGGGCCTGCCCGTCCACGATGGCGTTGACGACCCGCCCGGCCAGCAGCGGGGTGGCGACCGCGAGCACGGCCGTGACCGTGCTGAAGAACAGGAACAGGGCGATCAGGCGCCGGTGCGGCCGGGCGAAGGCGAAGATCCGGCGCAGGGTGGCGCGGGAGAAGGGGCGCTGGTCCTCGGTGGCGTGCCGGGCGTTGTACATCGCGTTCCACGCGGTCATCTCCATGGACATCCCACACCTCCGTAGCCGAGCCGATGGGACGACCGTAGAACCTCAAGCGAAGTTGAAGTCAACCGCTGATCGCCCGGGCGTCCGCATCGGAAGTCAGCGATCGGCGTAGACGATCCACACCTGGCCCCGGTCGAACAGCATCGGTTCGCCGTCCGGTAGGTGGAACTCCGTGCCGGCCGATTCCGATACCCGCTGCCACGTCGTCTCGAAGGCCCGGCCGTCCCGCAGCACCGTCGCCGGGCCCTCGCCGACCGTCTCCACGTAGGGCGTCACCGCACCGGTGACGTCCCGGAACTCGGAGGGCCGCATCGTCACGTGCTGGATGACCACCGTCGGCGGACCCAGCCGCCCGCCCTCGCTGGTCAGGGCGGGAGCGCCGTCGAACGAGGCCAGCCAGCGCCCCTCCTCCGGAGACCACTCGAAGGACGTGACCGCCGACGAGTACCGCACGGCCCGCTCGGTGACCGGCTCACCCCCGTCCGGCAGCTTCCCGAAGCGGAAACCGATGTCGCTGGGCCGCCCCGCGTCCGGAGCCGCCCGCAGCGCCTGCTCAGGCCGAAGGAACAGGTTGTGCGGCGCCGGGCGCCCCGCCTGACGGAAGTACGCGTCCGGCGCCGAGCTCTGCGGCACCACCTCGTTCGGGGAGTTCTCGACCGCCTGCCGCAGCGCGCTGCGCACACCCGAGTAGGCGAACGCCGGCCGGTCGAACTGCCTCAGCAGCTCCAGATCCGACTCCCGGGCGCTGCGCACCGGCCCCAGGGTGTCGGGGTAGGCGCTGGAGTAGACGCCCATCAGGCGGCTCTGCCCGCCCTCGACCTTCTCCACGTAGACCAGGTCCGCCTGGTCCAGGCCGGTGTGCGGTCTGGCCTGTGCGGCGTTGTCGAGCTTCACCGCCAGCACCGGCCCCGACTCGGCGACCACGCCGGTGAAGGGCGACCTCTCGGGGCCGTTGCCGTCCTTGCGGTCCCCCGGCTGGCACGCGGCGGCTCCGCCCAGCAGCGCGGCCACCGCGAGCACGGCCACCGCCCCCCTGCGCAGCCGCCGCAGCCCC
>NZ_BAAHCA010000617.1:0-3000 GCF_054776295.1 Streptomyces sparsus | reverse complement strand
GAGGACGGCTGGTCCGGCGAGCAGCCGTCCGGGGCCGACCGTCCGGGACCGGCCGTCCGTGACGACGACCGCAGGGCCGTCCCGGTGCGATGTCCGGGGCGACCCTGCGGCCTGCGCGCATCCGCCGCGCAGGGGCCGGTGCGGAGGGCACCGGGTGGTCACTCCTCGACGAGCAGGCCCTTGCGGAGCTTGGTGAGGGTGCGGGAGAGCAGCCGGGAGACGTGCATCTGGGAGATGCCCAGCTCCTCGCCGATCTCCGACTGGGTCATGTTCGCCACGAAGCGCAGCGACAGTATGTGCCGGTCGCGCTGCGGCAGGGCGGCGATCAGCGGCTTGAGCGACTCGATGTACTCGATGCCCTCGAGCCCGTCGTCCTCGTAGCCGATGCGGTCGGCGAGCGCGCCCTCGGACTCGTCCTCCTCGGGCTGGGCGTCCAGCGAGCTCGCGGTGTACGCGTTGCTCGCCGTCATGCCCTCGACGACCTCCTCGCGCGTGATCCCGAGCCGCTCGGCGAGTTCCGCCACGGTGGGCGCGCGGTCCAACTGCTGGGCCAGCTCGTCGCCGGCCTTCGCGAGGTCGAGGCGGAGCTCCTGGAGGCGCCGGGGCACCCGCACCGACCACGAGGTGTCGCGGAAGAAGCGCTTGATCTCACCGACGATGGTCGGCATCGCGAAGGTGGGGAACTCCACCTCGCGGTCCGGCTCGAAGCGGTCGATGGCCTTGATGAGTCCGATGGTGCCGACCTGGACGATGTCCTCCATCGGCTCACTGCGGGAGCGGAACCGGGCGGCGGCGAACTTCACCAGCGCGAGGTTCAGCTCGACCAGCGTGTTGCGCACGTAGGCGCGGCCGTGGGTGCCCTCTTCCAGGGTCTCCAGACGCTGGAAGAGCGTCTTCGAGAGCGCACGGGCGTCCAGCGGGCCCACCTCACCGAACGGCGTGCCCTCAGCCAGTTCGTCGAGGTGTAGGTCATCGAGCAGTGGGGTACCCGGGTCTGCGGCGGGCTCCGCGGCGGTGGTCGGGGTTGCCGACGACGCGGCCCGTGCGGTGTCATGGGCCACCTGATCCAGGGCCCGATCCCCGCTGCGCCTGGTATGCGACTCGTCGAGCTGGGGTGACATGGTTGTCCTCCATGGTTCTCGGCGGTAAGGCTGCCGAAGCCGTGACGTGCACTTGCAGGTGCGGCGCCTCCGAAGCCGACGTGTTGGTACTGCCTTTACGTTAACTAGGCCTACCTGCTGGCGCCCGGGCATGGCAAGTGCGGAATGTCCGTTTTGTGCATGCCAGCTTCGTTCTCCGGGTACCGACGGTGACGGTCAAGGCGTAAGGTTTACCCGCTGAAGACACGAGCAGAAGGGGTGCACATGGACCGCGGGATGCCCGGCAGCACGAGCCACCGGGGCCGGCTGTCGGTTGACGTGCGCCGAGAAGGCGCCAGTGCAGTGATCACCCCCGACGGCGAGCTCGACCACCACACCGCGCAGGTGCTGCGAGAGCCGCTTGAGCAGTGCGTTGACAGTGGTTGCGGGCGTCTTGTCGTGGACTGCTCGCAGCTCGAGTTCTGCGATTCGACCGGTCTCAACGTGCTGCTCGGAGCCCGCCTGAAGGCGGAGGCGGCGGGTGGCGGAGTACACCTCGCCAACATGCAGCCGGTGGTCGCCCGTGTGCTGGAGATCACCGGCGCCGGCGCCGTCTTCACCCTCCACGAAACGCTGGCGGACGCGCTCGTCGGCTCATCGGACTCGTAATCCAAGCGTTATGCGTCTCACACAGGTCCGAAGGAATCAGTGGGTGTTCTCACGGTCCGCCCGGGCAGGAGACCTCTGGAATCTGTCAGCTGCCCGTGCCCCGCGAACCTGCGGGCTCGGCGACATACGACCCGGTGAACCGGCGAGGTGAAGCATTGATGAGCACCACCCGGCCCTCCCCGGCGGGCGATCGCGGCCCGGAACCGCCTCAGGAGGCGTCCGTTCCCGGCGCGCCGGTCGGCCAGGTGCGCGAGCTGCGTCAGGTGCGCCGACTCCGGCTCGTGGGGGCCGGCGGCGCGGTGCAACGCTCGCGTGACTTCGCCCGCCAGGCGCTGCACGACTGGGGGTGGCTGCCCGCCGCCTCCGCGGAACTGCGTGCCGCCGCCGAGGACGTCCTGCTGGTCGTCTCCGAGCTGGTGACGAACGCCTGCCTGCACGCGGGCGCCCCCCAGGAGCTGCGCGTCGGCTGCGGCCCGAACGTGTTCCGTGTGGAGGTGGTCGACCCCGGCAGTGGGCAACCGGCCCCCCGCACACCGCACCGCCCCGGACGACCCGGCGGCCACGGCATGTTCATCGTCCAGCGGCTGTGCCTGGACTGGGGCGTCGAGCACGACCCGGACGGCAACGGCAAGACGGTGTGGGCGGAACTGCCCGGACCGGCGTGAGGCGACCTGACCGACGACACGGGGCTGTTTCAACCTGACCGCACGACCTGACCGGTCACGCCCTGACCGGCGTGAGGGGGAGACCCGACCGGCCCGGACCGGGCCGGCGCGACGGGGCCGGGTCCAGGGGGACCGACACACGGGGAAGCGTGCACGGGACGGCTGCGACGGAGCCGGTGCACGGATTCACGGGGCATGTTCACGGGGTTTGTCCAGGGGTCGGCACGATCCAGGCCCGTTCACGGGACTGAGGCCGCGACGGGCCTGACGCGACCGAGCCCGAACGGTCGCCGGTTCTGGCGTCCAGCCAGGCCAGGACCTCCGAGGCCACTCCGGGCAGTTCGAGCAGCGCGACGCCGTGCGCGTCCCCCGGCAGCACCCGGACGGTGACCCCCGGGAGGGCCGCCGCGACCTCCCGCGAGTGCGCCGCGGGCACGAAGTCACCCTCCGAGTGCAGCAGCAGCATCGGCGGGCCGTCGTCCACCGACCCGTCGTCCACCCGCCCGCCGTGCACCGCGCTGTCCCGCCACCGCTCCCGGCACCGCGCGTCCGCGCGGACCGGCCGGCACCCCAGCAGGCGTTCCGCC
>NZ_BAAHCA010000616.1:0-3002 GCF_054776295.1 Streptomyces sparsus | reverse complement strand
ACCGTGCCCGCCGCGGCCGGCGTGCCCGGAGCGTGCGCCAGCCACCGCAGGACGGCGCGCCCCTCCACCTGGGCCAGCGCCGCGCCGAGGCAGTGGTGCACTCCGCCGCCGAAGCTCACGTGCGGGTTGGGGTCGCGAGTGATGTCGAGCCGCTCGGGGTCGGGAAACCGGGCCGGGTCGTGGTTGGCGGACCCCAGGAGCAGCACCAGGATGCGGCCCGCACGCACGGTGCGGCCGTCGATCTCCACCGCTTCCCTCACGTAGCGCGCGGTGGCCTGGATCGGCGCGTCGTAACGCAGGAACTCCTCGACGGCCGGGATCGCCAACTCCGGCCGGTCGCGCAACAGGGCGCACTGGTCCGGGCGTTCCAGCAGTGCGGAGAAGATCGTGGAGATCAGGTTCGTGGTGGTCTCGAAGCCCGCGAAGAACAGGAAGACCACGTTGTCCACCAGCGTCTCCCGGTCGAAGCCGGGATGCGTGCGCCGGGCGGCCAGCAGGTTGCTGACCAGGTCGTCGGCGGGCCGTCTCGCCCGCTCGTCGACCAGCGCCGAGACGTAGTCGCGCAGCCACGTCACCGCCTCGTGCGCCGCCGCCCGCTCCTCGACGGGCACGTACAGGGCGAACGCCTTGGCCAGCTCCACGGCGTGCGGCCGCACCGCGTCCCGGTCCACGTCCGGGATGCCGATCAGCTCGCAGACCACCGTGACCGGCAACGGGAAGGCCAGGTCGCCCACCACGTCCAGCACCCCGCCGGGCCCCGCCCGGTCCTGGGCCTCGGCCATCAGCCGGTCCACCTGGGTGGCGACGTAGTCCTCCAGCCTGCGCATCAGCCCCGGGCTGAACGAACGCTGCATGATGCCCCGCAGGAAGGTGTGCGCGGGCGCGTCCTGGTCCAGCACGATCCGCTTCAGGAACTCGTTGGCGGGCCCCGCCCCGGTGGAGAACTCGTGGTACTCCGGCGGGTACTCGTGCCCGAGCCGGCGGTCCTTGAGCAGTCGGCTGACGTCCTCGTGGTGGGAGACCACCCACTGGCCGGCCGCGCCGCGGGCCAGTCGGCCCGCCGCGCGCAGGTCGGCGTACACCCGGTAGGGGTCCGCGACCACGGCGGGATCGCGGGAGTCGAACTTGACGGGCAGCTCTCGCATGCGGCCGACGCCTCCTGTGGTGTGCGCGTGGTGTCCGCTGAGCGTGACAGCTCCGGAGCGGGGGTGCGGGAACCTGTCGCCAGTCCTTCACCGCCGTCCGCCGTCCGGCGCCGGGCTCGCAGACTGGGCGGGCCAGGGCAACCACCGGACCCGAGCCGCGCACCCGAGGGTGCCGGGAGGTGACGCAGCGTTGAACACCGTGCTGAACATGCCGCGCTTCCTGCTGGACGACGCGCGCGCGGTGCGCGACCCCTATCCGGTCTACCGCCGTCTGCGCGAGTACGGCCCGGTCTGCCGGGGAGGCCCGGGACAGTGGGTCTTCCCGCGGCACGAGGAGGTCTCCGCGCTGCTCCGCGACCCCCGGCTCGGCCGGGAGTTCCCCGAGGAGTACCAGGCGGTGTCGGTGGGCGAGGGGCCGGCCAACGACTATCTGCGGCGCATCGTCGTCGACCGCGACCCGCCCGGCCACACCCGGCTGCGCCGCCTGCTGGTCAAGTCGCTCAGTCCGGCGATGGTGCGCGGGCTGCGTGAGCCCATCGCCCGGCTCGTCGACGGACTGCTGGACCGGTTCGCCGACGAGCGGCGTTTCGACCTCGTCGCCGACCTGGCCGTGCCCGTACCGATGACGGTGATGAGCGAGCTGCTGGACATCCCCCGGCCCGACCGGGCCGACATCGCCCGCCTCTCCACCTCGCTCGCCCAGGCGTTCGCGGTGTTCATCCCGCCGGAGAAGCAGCGCGAGGCGCACGGGGCCGTGGTCGAGCTGCGTGAGTACATGGCCGGGCTGGTCCGCGAGCGCAGGCGCCGCCCCGGCGAGGACCTGCTGTCGCGGATGCTCGCCGCGGTCAAGGACGGCGAGGAGCCGCTGACCGACGAGGAGATCATCGACAACGCGCTGTTCGTCTACTACGCGGGCTTCGAGACGACGACCAACACCATCGCCACCGGCGGTGACCTCCTCGTCCGGCAGCCGCACACCCAGCGGCAGTTGCGGGCCGATCCGGGCGTCGTCGGCAGCGCGCTGGAGGAGTTCATGCGCTACGACGCGCCCATCCACGCCACCACCCGGCTGGCCCTGGAACCGATCGAGATCGCCGGACTGACGATCCGCAAGGGGCGGGTGGTGGTGCTGTTGCTCGCTTCCGCCAACCACGACGAGCGGGTGTTCCACGCCCCGGACCGGGCCGACCTGACCAGGTCGCCCAACCCGCACCTCAGTTTCGGCGGCGGAGTGCACCACTGCCTCGGCGCGGCGCTGGCGCGGATGGAGGGGGCGGTGGTCTTCGAGCGGCTGGTCGCCCGATTCGCGGACATCGAGTCGGCGGGCGAGGGGGTGTGGGAGCCCAGCGAGGGCGGTTTCCGGTTCCCCTACTGGGCCCACCGAAGTGTGCCGGTGGCGGTGCGTCCCGCCTGAGCCGGACGGGACAGCGAGCCCGCCGGCGCGGCGAGCGCGGTCACCACGACGCCCGCACCGGCTGCCCAGCCTCCGCGCAGGGCCGGGAACCCGGTGGCGACCGGGTTGAAGGCCGAGTCGGCCCGGCGGCACCGGCGGAAGCCGCCCGAGACCGGTCGCACCACGAACGAGCCGCGTCCACGGCCGGGTTCGAGGACGACCTCGGCGTCGTCGAAGCCCAGCCAGCGGCCCGTCGCGGGGTACCAGACCTTGTAGTACGCCTCCTTGGCGCTGAAGAGCAGCCGGCACCACGGCACGTCCGCCCCGGTCTCCCCGAGCTCGTCGAGGTGGGCGCGCTCGGCCGCCGAGGCCACCTGGGCCAGCACTCGGTCGGGCAGCGGGGCGCACGGTTCGGCGTCGATGCCCAGCCCGTCGGCGTCCCGGGTCAGCGCCACCGCCGCTGC
>NZ_BAAHCA010000615.1:0-3004 GCF_054776295.1 Streptomyces sparsus | reverse complement strand
CGCCGGGGGTCCTGGGTGCGGGTCCGCCTCTTGGCGGCCGCCCTGTCGGCGGCGGGGGCGGAGCACGTGGCAGGCCCGACCGCGGGCGGGCCACGGCCAAGCGAGGTCAGGGCAGGGGCGCGGGACTGCGCCCGGGGCCCGTGTCAGACGATCCCCCCGGACCTTCCCGGTCTTCTGCCCGGCAGGTGGACGTGCCGGGAAGCCGGCGGGGGCGGGCATGGCAGAAGGACCACCCCGACGTCTCGAGTGGTCCCTGCGCTCCGGGGGCCGGCGCCTCGGCCGGGAGCTACTGCTGCTCGTCCCGCCGGCGCTGCCAGCGCTGTTCGATGCGGTTCATCATGGAGCGGCGCTGCTTGGGCTGCCGACCTCCCGCGGAAGCTGCGCCACCGGCCGGCTGGGCCTGGCCCTCGCCCTCCCCGGCCTTCGGGCCCTTGCGCCAACCGGTCACGGCCAGCACGGCGCAACCGAGCATGACCAGGAAACCGACAACGCTGACCCAGATGGTCTGCGAGACCATACCGGCCATGAGGAGCGCGATACCCGCGAGGAAGCCCGCCACCGCCTGATAGACCCGCTTGCGGGACGGCGCGCGCAGTTCGCTTCCCTCGAGCGCTGTCGCGAACTTGGGATCTTCGGCGTACAGCGCTCGCTCCATCTGCTCGAGCATGCGCTGCTCGTGCTCAGAGAGCGGCACGGAGTCCTCCTACTCGTCGGTCGCGGGGGCGACCGGATGCGACCCTTCAAGGATAGGCAGGGAATCGCCCCCGTGAAACCCGCCCCTCAACGCCAATTCCTCCCACCGGCCAGGAACGACAGACAGATCACAGCAGTGGCAATCTCATTCCCCTGCTGCCGGCCCGTCATGCCCGACGGTGTCCTTCGATCATACGGCGCGTGGCCCACGAGCGGGCGGCCTGTGGTCTAGCGCACCTCGGCCAGTACGTGCAGCTGGGTGGCGACCGCGTGGAACGCGGGGATCTCCGCCGCGGCCGACTCCAGTTGGGCGAGCGCTTGGAGTGCTCCCGGCTCGGTGTCGACCAGGGCGCCCGGCACCAGGTCGGTGAAGACCCGCACGCCGTGCACCGCGGCGACCACCAGCCCCGTCTGCTCGACCAACGCGGTGAGCTGGTCGGCGGTGAAGCGCCGGGGCATCGGGTCGGAGCTGCCCCAGCGGCCGTCGGGGTCGTCGAGCGCCCGCTGCGCCTCGGTGAAGTGCCCGGTGAGGGCGCGCGCCAGCACCGCACCGCCCAGCCCCGCGGCGAGCAGGCTGAGCGTGCCGCCGTCGGGGCGCAGCGCGGCCTTGGCGTTGCGCAGCCCCTCGGCCGGGTCGTCGACGTACTCCAGCACGCCGTGGCAGAGCACCGCGTCGTAACCACCGCGCTCGACCACGTCGAACAGCCCGTGGGCGTCACCCTGCACGCCGGTGACGCGGTCGGCGACCCCCTCCTCGGCGGCCCGGCGCTCCAGGGCGAACAGGGCGTTGGGGCTCGGGTCGACGACCGTGACGCGGTGGCCGAGCTCGGCCACCGGCACGGCGAAGTGGCCCGAGCCACCACCGGTGTCGAGCACGTCGAGGGAGTTCCGCCCGGTGGCCTTGATGCGGCGGTCCAGGGCCTCCCGCAGCACCTCCCAGACCACGGCGGTACGGAGGGATGCACGGGGGCGGGACATGACGGTGCTCCTCGGCGGCTTCAGGTGCTGGCTGGCCCCACCCTATTGCCTCACGGCGGCCGGTGACTCCGCGTCCACGCGCGGGCGGGGAAAAGCCGGCTGGGAGATCAGGAGCCGTTCCACCGTACGCAGGAAGACGCCGACGGCCCGCACCAGATCGTCCGCCTCGCGCTCGCTGACCGCGCCGGGGATTCCCGCCTCGGCGCGGGCCCTGCGGGTGGCGCCGGACGCGAAGTGCAGGCTCCACTCGGCGAGCTCCGGGGCTATCTCCGGCAGCACTTCCCAGGCGCTGCGTATCTTCCGGCGGGCGCGCTCGGTGGTCTCCGGCCGGCCGCGCACGGCGAGCACGGCTGCCGCCGTGCGCAGTGCGGCGAGGTGGGCGATGGCGTAGCGCTCGTTGGGCTGTTCCAGGGCCGCGGCCTCGTCGAGGCCGTGCTGGGCCTGGGAGAGCAGGTCGAGTGCGGCGGGCGGGGCGGTGGACCGCCGCAGCACGGGGTGGATGTCGCTCGGGGGCCCGTTCAGTTTCATCGACTGGTGCCTCCTTCGCTTTCTCAGCTCATTCCCTACGTATGCAGACATCGTGGACCACCCCACTGACAATCGGCGCTGACCTGCTGTTATTGTTTTGAACTGACTGGTCAGTTCAAATGGGGAGACGACATGTCAGGAGCGGCGGTCACCGCCGACGGCCTGGGGCTGAAGGGCCCGCGCGGCACGGTGTTCGAGGGGGTCTCGCTGGACGCGCCGGCGGACTCCCTCATCTCGGTCGAGGGGCCGTCCGGCACCGGCCGCACCTGCTTGCTGCTGGCGCTGACCGGGCGGATGCGCACCACCGCGGGCCACGCCACGGTGGGCGGGCACCGGCTGCCGAAGAGGATGTCCGCGGTACGGCGGATCGCGGCCCTCGGCCCGGTGCCCGGCGTGACGGACCTGGAACCGTCCCTGACCGTGGCTGAGCAGCTCCGTGAACGGGCGCTGCTGCGGAGCTACTTCACCGGCCGGCGGCTGGAGCGCCGTAGCGAGCGCAGGGCCCGGGTGGAAGCCGCGCTGGCCGACGCCGGCCTCGATCCCGCCGCCCTGCCCAAGGGCGCCCGGACGGCCGTACGGGACCTGGAGCGGCTGGAGTACCTGCGGCTCCAGGTGGCGCTGGCGCTGCTGAACCGGCCGCGGCTGCTGGCCGTGGACGATGTCGGCCTCAAACTCTCCGACGCCGACCGGGGCGCCGCCTGGGCGCTGCTGCGCGACCTCACCCGCCAGGGCGTGACGGTGCTCGCCGTGTGCAGCGAACCGCCCCCGGCGAGCCTCGGCGTCCCCGTGCACACCGTCCGGCTCG
>NZ_BAAHCA010000614.1:0-3006 GCF_054776295.1 Streptomyces sparsus | reverse complement strand
CTGCACGCCGTGCTCGGCTGCGGCGGTGACCGCGACCCGCACAAGCGCCGCTCGATGGGCGCGGCCCTCGCCCGGCTCTCCGACACCGCGGTGCTGACCTCCGACAACCCCCGCTCGGAGGACCCGCTGTCGATCCTCGCGACGATGCTGGCCGGGGCCGCCGAGGTGCCCACCTACGAGCGCGGCACCGTGCTCCTGGAGGAGGACCGGGCCGCGGCCATCGCCGCCGCGGTCGCCCGCGCCGAACCGGGCGACACGGTCGTCATCGCCGGCAAGGGCCACGAGCAGGGGCAGGACATCGCCGGCGTCATCCGCCCCTTCGACGACCGCGCGGTGCTGCGCGCCGCGATCGAGGAGCGGCTGAAGCGATGATCCCCATGACGCTCACCGAGATCGCCGACGTCGTCTCGGGCCGGCTCCACGACATATCGGACCCGGCGGCGCTGGTCACCGGCCCGGCCGTCATCGACTCCCGGCAGGCCGCACCCGGCACGCTGTTCGCGGCCTTCGCCGGGGAACACGTCGACGGCCACGACTACGCCGTGGGCGCGGTCGCCGCCGGCTCCACCGCCGTACTGGCCACCCGCCCGGTCGGGGTGCCCGCGGTGGTCGTCGACGACGTGGTCGGCGCGCTGGGCGCCCTGGCCCGCCACTCCGTCCGCGCCCTGGGTTCGGCGGTGGTCGCCCTCACCGGCTCCGCGGGCAAGACCAGCACCAAGGACCTCATCGCCCAACTACTCGAACAGCTCGGCCCCACGGTCTGGACGCCGGGCTCGCTGAACAACGAGATCGGCCTGCCGATCACCGCGCTGCGGGCGGACGAGGGCACCCGGCACCTGGTGCTGGAGATGGGGGCCCGCGGCAAGGGCCACATCCGGTACCTGGCGGAGTTGACGCCACCGCGGATCGGGGTGGTCCTCAACGTCGGCTCCGCGCACGTCGGCGAGTTCGGCGGGCGCGAGCAGATCGCCGAGGCCAAGGGCGAACTGGTCGAGAGCCTGCCGGCTGCCGACGAGGGCGGTGTCGCGGTGCTCAACGGCGACGACCCGCTGGTGCGGGCCATGGCGGCCCGCACCACCGCCCGCGTGGTGTTCTTCGGTGAGGGCGACTCCTCACCGGACGCCACCGTGCGGGCCGCGGACGTGCGGCTCACCGCGGACGGCCGGCCCGCGTTCACGCTTCACACACCCTCCGGGTGCAGCGCCGTGACCATGCGCCTGTACGGTGAGCACCACGTGTCGAACGCGCTCGCCGCGGCGGCCGTTGCCCACGAACTGGGCATGCCCGCGGAGCACATCGCAACCGCGCTCAGCAGCGCGGGCACGCTCTCCCGGTGGCGGATGGAAGTCACCGAGCGCGCTGACGGCGTCACCGTCGTCAACGACGCGTACAACGCGAACCCCGAATCCATGCGGGCTGCGCTCCGCGCGCTGGCCGCCATGGCGGGTGGGGGGGACGCCAGGGCTGCGGGACGCCGCACGTGGGCGGTGCTCGGTGAGATGGCCGAACTCGGTGAGTCGGCGCTCGCGGAGCACGACGCGGTCGGACGGCTCGCCGTCCGGCTCAACGTCAGCAAGCTCGTGGCGGTGGGCGGCACAGCAGCCGCCTGGCTCGACATGGGCGCCAAGAACGAGGGTTCGTGGGGTGAGGAGTCGGTGCACGTGTCCGACGCTCGGGCGGCGATCGACCTGTTGCGCAGTGAACTGCGCCCGGGGGATGTCGTACTGGTGAAGGCTTCCCGTTCGGTGGGCCTGGAGCAGATCGCGCAGGCGCTGCTCGGTGACGTCGATGGCGAGGTCGCCGGTCGATGAGGCAGATCCTCTTCTCCGGGGTCATCGGGCTGTTCCTGACCCTGGTCGGCACTCCACTGCTGATCAAGCTGCTCGCCCGCAAGGGCTACGGGCAGTTCATCCGCGACGACGGCCCCCGCGACCACCACAGCAAGCGCGGCACGCCCACGATGGGTGGTATCGCCTTCATCCTGGCGACGCTCATCGCCTACGTGCTCACCAAGGTGATCACCGGCAGCGAGATGACCATCTCCGGCCTGCTGGTGCTGTTCCTGATGGCCGGCATGGGCCTGGTCGGCTTCCTCGACGACTACATCAAGATCGTCAAGCAGCGCAGCCTGGGCCTGCGGGCGAAGGCGAAGATGCTCGGCCAGCTGATCGTCGGCATCGCCTTCGCGGTGCTCGCGCTCAACTTCGAGGACCTGCGCGGCAACGCGCCGGCCTCCGACCGGCTCTCCTTCACCCAGGACTTCGGCTGGCAGATCGGCCCGGTGCTCTTCGTCATCTGGGCGCTGTTCATGATCCTGGCCATGTCCAACGGCGTGAACCTCACCGACGGCCTCGACGGCCTCGCCACCGGCGCGTCCGTGATGGTCTTCGGCGCCTACACCTTCATCGGCGTCTGGCAGTACCAGGACTCCTGCGCCATCACCGGCAGCCCCAGCTGCTTCGAGGTGCGCGACCCGCTCGACCTCGCGGTGGTCGCCGCCGCGCTGATGGGCGCCTGCTTCGGCTTCCTGTGGTGGAACACCTCACCCGCCAAGATCTTCATGGGTGACACCGGTTCGCTCGCTCTCGGCGGCGCCCTGGCCGGTCTGGCGATCCTGTCCCGCACCGAGCTGCTGCTCGCCATCCTGGGCGGCCTCTTCGTCCTCATCACCATGTCGGTGGTGATCCAGGTCGGATCGTTCCGCCTCACCGGCAAACGGGTCTTCAAGATGGCACCGCTCCAGCACCACTTCGAGCTGAAGGGCTGGAGCGAGGTGCTGGTCGTCGTCCGGTTCTGGATCATCCAGGGCATGTGCGCGATCGTCGGCATCGGCCTGTTCTACGCCGCCTGGGCGGCCCGCAAATGACCGCCGCCTTCCCCGGAGGACCCCGCTCGGCCGAGGAGTTCACCGGCCGGCGGGTGGTGGTCGCCGGCCTGGGCGTGAGCGGCGTCAGCGCCGCCCGCGCCCTGGTCGGGCTGGGCGCCGAGGTGACCGTGGTCGACGGC
>NZ_BAAHCA010000613.1:0-3008 GCF_054776295.1 Streptomyces sparsus | reverse complement strand
GCCGCCACGGCCCGTTCGGCGACCGGCAGCAGGACCGTGCTGTCGGCGTCGCCGCCCGCGACGGACAGCTCCACCCGCACCCAGTCCCGGCTGCGCCACAGGCGGGGTTGCAGCACCCGCACCGCCTGCACCCGGCCCGGCGGCACGGTGGCGTGCTCCCGGTCGAGCAGGCCGTGGTCCAGCCGCAGTCCGTCGGGGGACTCGGCGACCTTCCAGTCGTACTCGTTGAGGTAGCGGCCGATGGTCGACATCCACACCCCGCCGAGCATCGGGACCACCACGACCAGGGCCGCCCCCAGGCTGCCGGTCAGCACCCACATCACGGCCGGGCCCAGCAGCACGGCGGCGAGCAGGCCCCAGCCGGTGCCCATCAGCAGCAGACCCACCGTCAGCATCCGCGGGTGGACCCGCACCAGCTCGTTCTCCGGCGCCTCACCGGCGTCCGGCGCGGCCTCGGGCGCTATACCCGCGGCGCGGGCCAGCAGCTCGGCGCGCAGCGCCACGGCGTCCGCCTCGCCGAGGAACGCCAGCTCGTCCTTGGAGTTGGTGCCGACCACGTCCAGCTTGAGTTTGGCCACCCCGGCGAACCGGGCGAGCAGCGGCCGGTTGATGTCCACGGCCTGGATGCGGTCCAGCCGGATGTGCGCCACCCGCCGGAACAACAGGCCGGTGCGGATGCGCAGTTCGGTTTCGGTGACCTTGTAGCTCGTCACCCACCAGGAGAGGAAGCCGTAGAGGGCGGCGACCGGGACCAGCACCGCGAAGCCCACCAGCAGCCAGCCGACGGTGAGCTGGGTGATCCACTCGCGGGTGCGGTTGAAGTCCTGTATGGAGAACACCACGAGGCCGGCGATGGGCGCCCAGGCCCGCCGCCACGGGGTGATCGGGTGCAGCCGGGTGCCTTCGGTGGGATCCGCCGCCATGCTCACAGCCCCGCCGAACGGGCCTCGAGCAGCTCGGTGAGCCGGTCGCGGAGCCGCTCCGCCTCGGCGGGCACCAGGCCGGGGATGGCCGCGTCGGTGGCCGCCGCCGCGGTGTGGAGCTGGAGCCGGGCCAGCCCGTAGCGGCGTTCCAGCGGTCCCGAGGTGACCTCGACCAGCTGCATCCGCCCGTACGGCACCACCGTCAGCTCCCGCCACAGCACCCCGCGGCTGATCAGCAGGTCGTCGGCCCGCTCGGCGTACCGCCAGGACCGCCAGTTGCGGCCGAGCGCGAACCAGCCCCACAGCGCCGGCAGCAGCCACACCAGGGCGAGCAGTCCCCAGGCGGGTCCGGCCAGCGGGACCAGGAGCGCGAGGGCGCCACCGACGACCACCGCCGACGTCCCCGTCAGGACCGCGCGCCGCATCCGCAGCAGCGCCCGCTCGACACCCCGCCACTCTTCGGCCGCGCCGCGTTCCGGCAGCGGTGCCCCGCTCTCCGATGCCCCGCTATCCGGGACTCCGTGCTCCGAAACTCCGCTCTCCGCCGGCGCCGCGCTCTCCGCAGCCGGTACGCCGTGCTCCTGCCGGGCCCCCTGGGATTCCCGGGACTCCTGGACCGGCGCGCTGTGCTCCGGGACCGGTGCCTCGTGCTCCTGGGCCTCACCGTCCGCTTGATGCTGCATGCCCCCAGCCTAGGCGGGCTGGTCGCGGCCCGGATCAGACCGCAGGAGGACCCGGCGGCGGTCAGCTGCCAGACTGTGCGCCATGACGGAGACGACTGTCGGTATCGGAGGAGCGGCCGAGAGCACGGACATGGTGCTCAACATCGGCCCGCAGCATCCCTCCACGCACGGGGTGCTGCGGCTGCGGCTGGTGCTGGACGGCGAGCGGATCAGTGCCGCCGAACCCGTCGTCGGCTACATGCACCGCGGCGCCGAGAAGCTCTTCGAGGCCCGCGACTACCGCCAGATCATCGTGCTGGCCAACCGCCACGACTGGCTGTCCGCCTTCTCCAACGAACTGGGCGTCGTCCTGGCCGTGGAACGCATGCTCGGCATGGAGGTGCCGGAGCGCGCGGTGTGGACCCGGACGCTGCTGGCGGAGCTGAACCGGGTGCTCAACCACCTGATGTTCCTCGGCTCGTACCCGTTGGAACTGGGCGGCATCACGCCGATGTTCCACGCCTTCACCGAGCGGGAGAAGCTCCAGTACGTCATGGAGGAGGTCTCCGGCGGGCGCATGCACTACATGTTCAACCGCGTCGGCGGCCTCAAGGAGGACCTGCCGGCGGGCTGGGCGGGACGGGTCCGCGAGGCGGTCGCCGCGGTGCGCGGACGGATGAGCGTCTTCGACGACCTGGTGCTGGGCAACGAGATCTTCCGGGCCCGCACCCGGGGCGTCGGCGTGCTCAGCCCGGAGACGGTGCACGCCTACGGTGTCAGCGGCCCGATCGCCCGTGCCTCGGGGGTCTCCTTCGACCTGCGCCGCGACGAGCCGTACCTGGCCTACGGGGAACTCCAGGACACCCTGGAGGTGATCACCCGTCCCGAGGGGGACTGCCTGGCCCGCTTCGAGGTCCTGCTGCGCCAGACGCACAACGCCCTCGACCTCGCCGACGCCTGCCTGGACCGGCTGGCGGAACTGCCGCCGGGGCCGGTCAACCAGCGGCTGCCGAAGGTCCTCAAGGCGCCGGAGGGCTCGACCTACGCCTGGACGGAGAACCCGCTCGGGCTGAACGGCTACTACCTGGTGTCGAAGGGGGAGAAGACCCCGCACCGGCTCAAGCTGCGCTCGGCCTCGTTCAACAACATCCAGGCCCTCACCGAGCTGCTGCCGGGCACCCTGGTCGCCGACATGGTGGCGATCCTGGGCTCGTTCTTCTTCGTCGTCGGCGACATCGACAAGTAGCCCCGGGCCGCCGGGGGCCGGACGCCGGTCTCAGGAGATGCGGCGGCGACGCTCGGGCGACGGCTCGTCCGCTGCCGGAGCGTTCTCGCCGTTCTCGCCGTGCTCGGCCAGGTCGATGACCTTGCCGGCCACCCGCGGCCGGCGCCGGCCGGAGGCGTGCGGCAGGTCCGGTTCCTC
>NZ_BAAHCA010000612.1:0-3010 GCF_054776295.1 Streptomyces sparsus | reverse complement strand
CGGTGTTCGCCGGCGTGGCCGTGCGGGCCTCCCAGGCGTCACCGGCCCGGGTGCGGCGCACCGCCCGCGGAGCACCCTCGGCCAGCAGGTGGTGGGGCGCCGCGTAGGTGATCTCGACGGTGACCATGTCACCGGGGCGTACCGGCTCGTCGGGCCTGGTGAAGTGCACCAGCCGGCTGTCGGGGGCCCGGCCGGACAGCCGGTGCGTCGCACCGTCCTTGCGCCCCTCGCCCTCGGCGACCATCAGCTCGACCGTGCGGCCGACCTGCTTCTTGTTCTCCTCCCAGGAGATCTCCTCCTGGAGGGCGACCAGCCGCTCGTAGCGTTCCTGCACGACGGCCTTGGGGACCTGGTCGTCCATCTCGGCGGCCGGGGTACCGGGGCGCTTGGAGTACTGGAACGTGAAGGCCTGTGCGAACCGCGCCTCGCGCACGACGTGCAGGGTCTCCGCGAAGTCCTCCTCGGTCTCACCGGGGAAGCCGACGATGATGTCGGTGGAGATGGCCGCGTCGGGCATCGCTGTCCGCACCTTCTCGATGATCGACAGGAACCGATCCTGCCGGTAGGAGCGGCGCATCGCCTTCAGCAGTCGCGAGGAACCCGACTGCAGCGGCATGTGCAGCTGCGGCATCACGTTCGGTGTCTCGGCCATCGCCGCGATCACGTCGTCGGTGAAGTCGCGCGGGTGCGGCGACGTGAAGCGGACGCGCTCCAGGCCCTCGATGCGGCCGCAGGCGCGCAGCAGCTTGCTGAACGCCTCCCGGTCGCCCATGTCGCTGCCGTAGGCGTTGACGTTCTGGCCGAGCAGCGTGATTTCGGTGACACCCTCGTCGACGAGGGCCTCCACCTCGGCGAGCACGTCGCCGGGCCGGCGGTCCTTCTCCTTGCCGCGCAGCGCGGGCACGATGCAGAAGGTGCAGGTGTTGTTGCAGCCGACGGAGATCGACACCCAGGCGGCGTAGGCGCTCTCGCGCCGGGTCGGCAGCGTCGACGGGAACGCCTCCAGCGATTCGGCGATCTCGACCTGCGCCTCCTCCTGGACGCGGGCACGTTCCAGGAGGACCGGCAGCTTGCCGACGTTGTGGGTGCCGAACACCACGTCCACCCAGGGCGCGCGGCGCACGATGGTGTCGCGGTCCTTCTGCGCCAGGCAGCCGCCGACGGCGATCTGCATGCCGGGGCGGGCGGCCTTTCTCGGGGCGAGCTGGCCCAGGTTGCCGTAGAGCCGGTTGTCGGCGTTCTCCCGCACCGCGCAGGTGTTGAAGACGACGACGTCGGCGCCGTCGGCCTCGTCGGGCGCGCGCACGTAACCGGCCTGCTCCAGGAGGCCGGCCATCCGCTCGGAGTCGTGGACGTTCATCTGGCAACCGAAGGTGCGCAGCTCATATGTCTTCGCAGTCATGTCAGTCAGCAAGCCTACGCGTTCCCCCGACCGAGGTGCCCCTCCCCTTCCCGCCCGGCGGATGGCAGGATCCGTCATATGGTCACGTTCCGTATCCGCCGTCCCGTCGGCAGGGCCGCGCTCGGCGCCGCCGCCGCGGCCGCCCTCGTGCTGGCGCTGCTCCTGTGGTGGCTGCTGCCGCCCGGCGGCTCGCCGCCCAGCGGCCGGGTGACCTTCGCCACCGGGTCGGCGAGCGGTGTCTACGAGCGGTACGGCGCGCTGCTCCAGGACCGGCTGCGGCGGGACCTGCCGGCGGTGGACCTGCGGTTGCAGGCGAGCGAGGGCTCGGTGCAGAACATCGAGCGCCTGGTGTCGGGCAAGGCGGACTTCACCATCGCCCAGTCCGACGCGGTCGCCGCCTACCTGGCGAAGGACGGCGAGGACGCGGACCGGCTGCGCGCCTGCGCCCGGCTGTACGACGACTACGTGCAACTGGTCGTGCTCGCCGGCTCACCGGTGCGGGAGGCAGCGGACCTGCGCGGTCTCCGGGTCGGGGTGGGCCAGGAGCGGTCGGGGGTGCGGCCGGTCGCCGAACGGCTGCTCCGGGCCGCCGGCCTGGACCCGGCGAAGGACGTCACGGCCGTCCAGGAGGGCATCGACCGCACGCCGGACCTGCTGGAGAGCGGCCGGCTGGACGCCTTCTTCTGGACGGGCGGCCTACCCACCAGCGCGGTCCAGGACCTCGCCGCTCGGACCGAGATCCGGCTGGTGGAGCTCGGCGACCTGGTGCCCGCGCTGCACTCCGACGATCCGCAGGCCCGGCACTACCGGGCGGCGGTGATGCCCGCCGACGCCTACCCGGCGGTGCAGCGCGGCGAGGCGGTGAAGACGGTGGCGGTGGCGAACCTGCTGGTCACCACCGACCGGATGGACGCGGCGCTGACCGAGGGGCTGACCCGTTCGCTGATCAGCAGCCGCGACCACATCGGCCGCCAGGTGCACGCCGCGCAGAAGGTGGACCTGCGCACGGCGATCTACACCGATCCCCTGCCGCTGCACGAGGGCGCCCGTCGCTACTACCGCGCGGTCAAGCCCTGAGCGATTCCCGGGGGCCTCCGCCGGTCAGCACCTCCGCGCACGCCCGCAGTTCGTCCCGTCGCGCCCCGGTGAGCGCGGCGCCCAGATGGCCGTCGGGCCGCACCAGCAGCACCGTGTGGGCAGCCGCCCCGGGGTAGCTCTCGGCGACCAGCAGTTCAGCGGGGATCCGCAACGCCCGCACTTCGGCGGCGAGTTCGGGCATGATGCCGGCGTTCAGCCAGTGCCGGCTGTCCCATACGCCGGTGCCGGGAGCGACCAGCACCACCAGCAGGTCCCGGCCCAGGTGCTGCCGCAGCGGCGCGCTGATCCCGTCGAGCGAGGTGACGAGCACGTCCTCGACGGCGTCCCCCGGTGCGGTGGCGACCCCGGCGAGGCCCTCCGGGTCGGGGGCCAGCGGTGAATCCGCGTACCCGGCCGGGCCGCCTATCGCGCCGACTCCCAGGTGTCCGTCGGTGAGCAGCCCGAGCGGGCCTCGGCTTCCTCCGGGCAGCAGGCCGCGCAGCCCGCCACCGCCGCGCACCAGCGGCAGCG
>NZ_BAAHCA010000611.1:1826-3012 GCF_054776295.1 Streptomyces sparsus | reverse complement strand
CGCCGCGTGGTACTCGGAGACGGTCTGGGCCCCCGACGCGCCGTGGACGCGCCGGGCCAGGTTGCGGGCCAGGGCGCGGGCGCGCATCGAGCCGAGGGCGAGCGGCTCCGGCTCGGCCATCCACCCCTGGGCCACGTAGGCGGGCAGCGTGGCCCGCACCGTCCGCAGGTCCCGCTGCCGGGACCAGACGGCGAGCCAGGTCAGAGTGGCGAAGACCGGGATCATGAACAGCGCGTAGACGGCGAGAAAGTGCAGACCGGTCAGCGACGCCGACCCGTTCCACAGCGCGTGCAGCACGATCGCCGTGAGCAGGCCCAGCAGCGGCAGTGCGACCCGCAGCGCCCGCCGGTCGCGGGCCAGGGCGGCGGCCACGCCGAACCCGATGCCCGTCATCGCGGTGAAGAGCGGGTGGGCGAACGGCGACATCACGATCCGGATGAAGAAGGTGGCCGCGGTGGTGGACGCGAGCCCGGACGAACCGAGCATCTGGTCCTCGTCGTACGCGCTGCCCAGGTAGAGGATGTTCTCGGTGAACGCGAAACCGGTGGCGGTGATGCCCGCGACGACGATCCCGGCCACCACACCCTCGCAGGCGTGCCGCCGGTACCGGAACAGCATCAGTACGGCCGCCGCCTTGGCGATCTCCTCCACCACGGGCGCCACCACGGTCGCCCCCACGGCGTCGACGTCACCGTCGGCGATGACGGATGTGGCCAGCCACTCGGTGGCGAAGCCGTTCGCGACGACGGCGACCAGCGTCGACGCGCACGCGCCCCAGGCGAAGGCGAAGGCCAGGAGGCGCCACGGCGTCGGCTCGACGCTGTCTATCCACCGGAACGCGGCTATCAGCAGGGGGACGGGCAGCACCGACAGCAGCAGGCCGATGACGAAGCCCTCGGTGCCCGTCTGCTCGCGGACGATGGCCAGAATGGTCAGTCCGCACAGCGCCAGCAGCAGCACCAGGGCCCCGGCGCGCAGCCCCCTCCGGTGCCACCAGGGCGCTCGGCGCGGGGTGTAGCGCCACTGCGCGGGCTCCACCGGCATCGCCGGAAACCGGGACGTGCGGTCTTGCTGCTCGTTCGGGGCGGTCGTGCCGTACTGGGCACCGTGACGGTGCTCAGGGGCGGGCCCCGGGACATGTGGACGCACCCATTGACCTTAAGGGCTGCTCGATGACACCGCTCAG
>NZ_BAAHCA010000611.1:0-1729 GCF_054776295.1 Streptomyces sparsus | reverse complement strand
CAGCCGTCAGCCGTCAGCCGTCAGCCGTCAGCCGTCAGCCGTCAGCCGTCAGCCGTCAGCCGTCGGTCCGTGCACGTCAGGCGTCGGTGTCGGGCTGTGTGTCCGCGTCCGCCTTCGTGGCCGTGCCGGATGCCGTGGCCGCGTCGGGCGTCGTGGGGTGCGGGCGGCGGCGGAACAGCAGATCGTGCACGGTGTGGCCCTTGCGCAGGCCCTGCCCCTCGAACCGGGTCATCGGACGGAAGTCGGGACGCGGCGCGAAACCGCCGTCCGGCCGGGTGTTCTCGAACGCCGGGTGCGCGCTCAGCACCTCCAGCATGCGCTCGGCGTACGGTTCCCAGTCGGTCGCGCAGTGCACGATCGCGCCGGGCGCCAACCGGGTGGCCGCCACGTCCAGGAACTCGGGCTGGATGATGCGCCGCTTGTGGTGACGGGCCTTCGGCCACGGGTCGGGGAAGAAGACCCGCAGCCCGGCGAGCGAGTCGGGGGCCAGCATCTCGCGCAGCAGGATGACGGCGTCACCGTTGGCGACCCGTACGTTGTCCAGCCCCCGCAACTCCGCGAGCCGCATCAGGCTGCCCTGCCCCGGCGTGTGCACGTCGACCGCGAGAATGCCGGTGCCGGGGTCGTCGGCGGCCATCTGCACGGTCGCCTCACCCATGCCGAATCCGACCTCGACCACCACGGGCGAACCGGGCGGCAGGGTGTCGAACACCTCGTCGAGGTCCAGCACCCGCCTGCCGTCCACGTCCAGCCCCCAGGACGGCCAGAGGCGGAGCAGCGCCTCGCGCTGCGCCTGCGTGACGCGGCTGCGGCGCGGCTGGAAGCTGCGGATACGACGATGGTGGTGCGCTCCGGCGGGATCGGCCGTCGGGCCGGTACCGGGCGCGAACATGGGGGTTCTCTCGGACACAATGCTGTCGATTCTACGGGGACGGCGGTGCCCCCGTGGCCGCGGTGACGCTCCCCGGCGGCAGCTAGGGGGACGCAGCGGGCAGCGCCTTCGCCGGCTGCGCCTACAGGCCGCGCAGCACCCGCTCCGCCACCTCCCGCCCGATGGGCAGCGCGGCCGTCGCCGCCGGAGAGGGCGCGTTGAGCACGTGCACGGTGTGCGGGGCCTCGGTGATGAGGAAGTCGTCCACCAGCGTGCCGTCGCGCAGCACCGCCTGGGCGCGTACCCCGGCGGGCGCCGGGCGGAGGTCGCTCTCGGTGACCTCCGGCAGCAGCCGCTGGACGGCGGAGGTGAAGGCCCGCAGGGACAACGACCGGTGCACCTCCCCTGCGCCGTAGCGCCAGTGCCGCCCCGCGACGCGCCAGGATCCTGGCCAGGACAGCGTGCCGGCCAGCTCGGCCGCGTTCACGGTGCGGCGGTCGTAGCCCTCCCGGGCCGTCGCCGGGACCGCGTTCGGGCCGACGTGCACCTCGCCGTCCACACCGCGGGTGAGGTGCACACCCAGGAAGGGGAACGCCGGGTCGGGCACCGGATAGACCAGTCCGCGCACCAGCGACGCCCGGTGCGGGGCCAGCACGTGGTACTCGCCACGGAACGGCACGATCCGGGCGGACGGGCGGTCACCGCTGAGTCGGGCCACCTCGTCGCAGTGCAGGCCCGCACAGTTGGCCAGCGCGTCGGCCCGCACCACCGTGCCGTCCGCGATGCGGACCGCGACCCCCAGCCCCTCACGGCGGTCGACAGCCGTCACCCGGCTGCCGTAGCGGACCTCCGCGCCCG
>NZ_BAAHCA010000610.1:0-3019 GCF_054776295.1 Streptomyces sparsus | reverse complement strand
AGGTCGACCGTGCTGCCCGCGACACTGCCGGTGAGCAGCTTGCCGCCGAGCCGCTGCCCGGCCTCCAGGACCGTGACCCGGGCGCCGCCCTCGGTCAGGCGGTGGGCGGCGGCGAGTCCGCTGATGCCGCCGCCGACGACGATGACCCGCATGCCGACCGCCTCAGCGTGCCGTCTGCTCGTGCACGTAGGACACGAGTCGGGCCAGGGCGTCGGGGTCGGTGTCGGGCAGGACACCGTGGCCGAGGTTGAAGATGTGGCCGGGCAGGTCGCGGGCGGAGTCCAGCACCCGGCGGGCCTGCGTCTCGACGGCCTCGCGGGGGGCGAACAGCACGGCCGGGTCCAGGTTGCCCTGGATCGCGTGGCCGGGGCCGACCCGTCGGGCCGCCTCGTCGAGCGGTACCCGCCAGTCCGCGCCGACCACGTCGGCGCCCGCCTCGGCCATGAGGTCGAGCAGTTCCCCGGTGCCGACGCCGAAGTGGATGCGGGGCACGCCGTACTCCGCCACGGCCTCGAAGACCTTCGCGGACGAGGGCAGGACGCGGGTGCGGTAGTCCTCCGGGGCGAGCGCGCCGACCCACGAGTCGAACAGCTGCACGGCGCTGGCGCCGGCCTCGATCTGCACCCGCAGGAACGCGGCGGTGATGCCGGCGAGGCGGTCGAGCAGCTCCGCCCAGAGTTCGGGCTCACCGAACATCATGGCCTTGGTGTGCTCGTGGTTGCGGGAGGGGCCGCCCTCCACGAGGTAGCTGGCGAGGGTGAAGGGGGCGCCGGCGAAGCCGATGAGCGGGGTGGTGCCGAGCTGCTCGGTGAGCATGCCGACGGCCGCGGTCACGTAGGAGACGTCGTCCGGCTCCAGCGGGCGCAGCTGGGCGAGGTCGGCGCGGGAGCGGATCGGCCGGGCGACGACCGGTCCGACGCCCGGCTTGATGTCGAGATCGATGCCGATGGCCTTGAGCGGCACCACGATGTCGCTGAAGTAGATCGCGGCGTCGACCTTGTGCCGGCGGACCGGCTGCATGGTGATCTCGGTGACCAGCTCCGGCTGCATGCAGGAGTCGAGCATCGCGATGCCCTCGCGCAGCTTGCGGTACTCGGGCAGCGAACGTCCCGCCTGGCGCATGAACCACACCGGGGTGTGCGGCACGTCCTCCCGGCGGCACGCCTTCAGGAAGGCGGAGTCGTACGTCTTGCGCGGCGGGCCCGTGGGGCGGTCATCGGCACTCACGGGCGAAGTCTCCCACGCGGGGCGGGCCGGTCCACAACTCGCCCGCAACCGGGCGGGCTGCGCCGCCTGTTCGCGGTGGGCGAGACAGCTGGTCTCTTCGGCCGTTCGGGGGTGTTCCTACCGGGTTGCGCGGGTGCTTCGGCCTACTGTTCCGTCCCATGGCAGCGGCGCGAGCACAGATGGCTGAAGGCCCCGACGACGATGCGCTTCCGCCGGCGTTCCGGCGGGCGGTGGAGGCACTGGGCAGGGCGTCGTGCCGGCCCGAGGTGCGGATCGACCCGATGCCCGCACCCCGGCGGCTGGCACCCTTCGCCCACGCCCTGGAGGCGGCAGTGGAGGTGGACGGCGAGGAACTCGCCGACGGGCGGTTCGTGCTGCTGCACGATCCGCAGGGCCAGGACTCGTGGCAGGGCACGTTCCGCGTGGTGACGCTGACCCGCGCCGAGCTGGAGGCTGAGATGGCCGCCGACCCGCTGCTGCCGGAGGTGACCTGGTCGTGGCTGACGGGTGCGTTGCAGGCACGGGCCGTGTCCTGCGGGCAGGCGGGCGGCACGGTGACGCGGGCCTCGTCGCACTCCTTCGGGGCGCTGGCGGACCGACCGCCGCACGCGGACATCGAGATCCGGGCGTCCTGGACCCCTTCGGGACCGCTGGGGGTGCCGGACGCGGCCGAACACCTGGCCGCGTGGTGCGATCTGCTGTGCCAGTGCGCCGGATTGCCGCCGGAGCAGGGTGAGCGGCCGGGGCACGCGGGAGTGGTGCCGTTGCCGCCGCGCAGGGGGCCGCAACCGCTCTGAGCTGGACGGTTGTGCGGACCCGCTCGACCCTGTGTCCGAATTGCGAGATTTATCCTCACTCGTTCGTGATCTTCCCCTAAAGCGGGGCCGGATTGCTGCCGAAGGACCTTCTGACCCTTCCAATCCGGCCGCAACGGCTCCCCCCGAGAGCCGGGCAGCCATCCCTGACTCCACTCCCCAGGAGGCCCGGTGTCTGTTCTCCTCGAGCACCCCGCAAGCCCGGTCGCCTACCGCCCGAACAAGCCGACGGCCATGGTCGTCGTCGCTGACCCCCGAGTCCGTTCCACCGTGACCCGGCACCTCTGGGCGCTGGGCGTGCGGGACGTAATCGAGGCGTCTTCGATCGCGGAGGCCCGTCCCCGAGTCGGCAACCCACGCGACATCTGCGTGGCCGACGTCCATCTTCCCGACGGCTCCGGCCTGACGCTGCTGTCCGAGACCCGCGCGGCGGGCTGGCCCAACGGGCTCGCGCTCTCCGCCGCAGACGACATCGGCGCGGTGCGTCACGCCCTCGCCGGCGGTGTCAAGGGCTACGTCGTCACCGGAACCCGCAACAACCTGGCCATGGCGACCCGCCCGGGCGCCGCCCCCATCGGCGCCGCCGCCGCCCGGCTGCACCGCAGGCCGCCCGGCGCCCCCGGCCACCCCGGCGGTCACCGCGAACTCTCCGGGCGGGAGGTCGAGGTGCTGCGGCTCGTCGCCGAAGGCCAGTCCAACAAGGCCATCGGCGTCTCCATGGGGCTCTCCGCCCTGACCGTCAAGAGCCACCTCGCCCGGATCGCCCGCAAGCTGGGCACCGGGGACCGCGCCGGCATGGTGGCCGTCGCCCTGCGCACCGGGATCATCCACTGACCCGTCGCCCGACCCCCCGCTGACGCACCGACACGCCGTCCGCCGCTCCCCGCCGGCCCCGTCCGGGGCCGATCCGCCTCCCCCAACGGGTCCGCCGCCGTTCGCGGCCTCCCCCGCAAGTCCCCCGCAGGACCCCGCAGCGG
>NZ_BAAHCA010000609.1:0-3019 GCF_054776295.1 Streptomyces sparsus | reverse complement strand
GACGGGCGCAGGATCTCCGCGATCTCGCGGGCCGGGCGGCCCAGCGCCGGGGCCAGCCGCAGCGCGATGTTCGACGCGTAGTCGGCGTCACCGTGCGGCGGCTTGCGCAACGTGACCAGTCGCGGCTCGTCCGTCGCCGGCAGCGAGCCGGCGGCGACGGCGCGCCGCAGTGAGCGCAGCACGCTCCGGGACAGCTGGTCAGGGGTCACGGGGGCAAGCCTAGGCGAGAGAGGGCGGGGCTCGTCGAACCGGTTTCACCCCTCAGGACGGCCGGGGCACGGACTCCGCGCTCTCCGTGACCGCGGGAGGGGCGCCGCCCGCCCCGCGGGGACTGCCCTGACCGGCCTGACCGGCCTGCCCGTACGGGCCCGCTCCGCTGTGCAGCAGCCGTCGGACCAGCTGCACGAGGTCACCCGGCTCGAACGGTTTGGCGAGGAAGGCGTCCGCCACGTCCACCTCGCCGCCCATCCGGTTGCAGCCGCTGACCAGCGCCACCGGGATGCTGCGGGTCCGCGGATCGGCCCGGAGCCGCTGCGCGGTGCGCAGCCCGTCCAGACGGGGCATCGCGACGTCGAGGGTGATGACGTCCGGCCGCACCCGGTGGACCACGTCCAAGCACTCGGCACCATCGGCCGCGGTCACGACCTCGAAGCCCTCCAGCTCCAGGTTGACCTTGATCAGTTGCCGGATCACCTTGTTGTCGTCCACCACAAGGACCCGGCCCGACGCCCCAGGCACACCTGAAGCGTAGGCGGCCGATACCGGCTGCGTCCGGGTTTTGCCTGTTTCCGCCCCGGGCCCGCCGCTTGCCGGGCCGCCCCGGGGTCCCTGCCAACACCCTTGTCACGCAGGTGTCTTCACGCCCGAGCTACTGCCTGGTACCACAGTTGGGTGGCCTCTCACCGTGTTCGGACCGCCGCCGCGTTCGCGGTCGCCGTCGCCTTGCTGCTCACACCCACGACCGCCTTCGGCGGTACCCCCGCCCCAGCCGCCCCCGATTCCTCCGCCGGCGCCGCGCGGGCGTCGTCGTCGTCCGCCGAGCATCCCTATCTCGTGGGCCGCGGGGTGGCCGACGCCACCGGTGAGGTCGCCGAGGCCGGGATGATGGGCTACGCCCGCGTCGACCAGGTCTCCGAGGGACTGCACACCCGGATGCGCTCCCGGGCGTTCGTGATCGAGGACCGCACGAGCGGCAAGCGGGTCCTGGTCATCGTCGCCGACTCACCGATGATCTTCTCCAGCGTGCACCAGCGGGTGCTGGAGGGGTTGGAGGAGCGCTACGGCGACCTGTACTCCGAGCAGAACGTCATGATCACCGCCACCCACTCGCACTCCGGTCCCGGCGGCTACTCGCACCACACGCTCTACAACGTCACCTCCCTCGGTTACCGGGAGAAGACGTTCCGGGCGGTCAGCGACGGCATGCTGGCGTCCGTGGAGCGCGCGCACGCCGATCTGGCCCCGGCCTCGCTGACGCTGACCCACGGCGAACTGCACGACGCGAACGTGAACCGGTCCAAGAAGGCGTTCGACCGCAACCCGGCCGCGGACCGGGAGTTCTTCCCCGAGGGCCGCGATCCGCAGACGACTCTGCTGCGCATCGAGCGGGACGGCCGCCCGGTCGGCGCGATCAACTGGTTCGCCACCCACAACACCTCGATGACCGGTGAGAACAGACTCGTCAGCGCCGACAACAAGGGCTTCGCTGCCCACCACTGGGAGCGGGAGGTCGAGCACGGCGACTATCTCGCGGACACGCCACCGGACTTCGTGTCGGCGTTCGCGCAGACCAACGCCGGTGACATGTCGCCGAACATCCACCTCGACCCGGCCGACGAGCTGGCCGAGAAGCAGTTCGAGAACACCCGCACCATCGGTCTGCGTCAGTACGAGGCCGCGGCGGACCAACTCTCCGACGAGGGCGACCGGTTGGCCGGCGGCGTCGACTCCCGGCTGGCCTGGATCGACCTCTCCGACGTGCAGGTGCGCCCGGAGTTCACCGGCGACGGCCGCAGCCACCGCACCTGCGAGCCCGCCTACGGCACCAGCGCCGCCGCGGGCAGCACCGAGGACGGCCCGGCGCTGCCGGTCTTCCAGGAGGGCGAGAACCCGTTCTGGGACGCGATCTCGCACACCGTGCTCTACCGGGCCTCCCCGGAGCTGAAGGACTGCCAGTCCCCGAAGGGCCTGCTGCTGCCGCTGGGTGAGATGAACCGGCTGCTGCCCTGGGTCCAGGAGGAGGCACCCGTCCAGTTGATGCGGATCGGCGACCTGCACCTGATCGGCCTGCCCCACGAGGTGACCGTGGCCGCCGGACTGCGCCTGCGCCGTACCGTCGCCGAGATCACCGGCGCCGACGTGCGGAACGTGCTGGTCGCCGGCTACTCCAACGCCTACCTGCACTACCTGACGACACCCGAGGAGTACGACGCCCAGCAGTACGAGGGCGGCAGCACCCTGTTCGGTCGCTGGCAGCTGCCGGCGCTCCAGCAGACCGCCGCCGACCTGGCCGCCCGGATGCGGGACGGCCGTCCGGCGCCCAGCGGACCGGTGCCCGCCGACCTGTCCGGGCAGCAGCTGATCCGCCCGCCGGGCGTGGTGCTGGACACGCCGCCGCTGTTCCGCAGCTTCGGTGACGTGCTGACCCAGCCGGCCGCCTCGTACGCCCCCGGCAGCACCGCCACCGCCGTCTTCGTCGGCGCCCACCCGAACAACGACCTCCGCCACGGCTCCACCTACCTGGAGGTCCAGCGCCGCACGGGTGACCGCTGGCAGCGGATCGCCGACGACGGCGACTGGTCGACGACGTTCCGCTGGGCCCGGGACGGTGTCAGCGCCTCTAAGGTCACACTCTCCTGGGACATCCCCGCCGGCACCGCCCCCGGCGAGTACCGCATCCGCTACTCCGGGGACGCCCGCAGCCTGCTGGGCAAGATCACTCCCATCAGCGGCACCAGCCGCTCCTTCACCGTTACCGGCACGGGCTGAGAGGCGGAGCCGACCGGCCCCGGGGCGCCCG
>NZ_BAAHCA010000608.1:0-3020 GCF_054776295.1 Streptomyces sparsus | reverse complement strand
CCGCCGGCGCCCGCCGCCCGCTGCGGGCGATGCTGCGCCGCGACGCACTGCCCGCGTTCAGCTCGCTGGTGCCCGTCGCGCTGGTGACGTACCTCGCCTCCTGGACCGGCTGGTTCGCCACCAGCGGCGGCTACTTCAGGGACTGGGCGGAGAAGGACGGCGCGGGCGGCGCCTGGACCTGGCTGCCGAGTCCGCTGCGCAGCCTGTGGCACTACGAAGCCGAGGTCTACAGCTTCCACGTCGACCTCACCTCCCACCACTCCTACGAGTCCAACCCGTGGAGCTGGCTGGTGAACGGCCGGCCGGTCTCCTACTTCTACGAGTCGCGGGAACTCGGCGAGAAGGGCTGCATGGAGGCGAGCGGCTGCGCCCGCGAGGTGCTCGCCCTCGGAACCCCCCTGCTGTGGTGGGTGGGTTGCGCCGCCGTGGCCTACGCCCTGTACCGCTGGGCGCTGCGCCGCGACTGGCGGGCCGGGGCGCTGCTGTGCGGGCTGGCCGCCGGTTACCTGCCCTGGTTCCTGTACCAGGAGCGGACCATCTTCTTCTTCTACGCCGTGGTGTTCGTGCCGTTCCTGTGCCTCGCGGTCGCCATGCTGCTCGGCGCGCTCGCCGGTCCGCCCGGCTGCACCGAGCGCCGCCGGACCGTCGGCCTGGTCGCCGGCGGGGTGCTCGTCCTGCTCATCGTGTGGAACTTCATCTACTTCTGGCCCATCTACACCGCCGAGGAACTGACCATGGACCAGTGGCGCGCCCGCATGTGGTTCGACACCTGGATCTAGCCGGAGCCCCGCCCCGGACGTGGGCCCTGGCGGGCGGGTCCGGCCCCGGATCCGGGGCCGGGCCGTGCCCTGGCGGGCGGATTCGAACGCGGGCCCGGGGAGCGGTAATGTCCGCTTCCGCAGGGGGTGTCCGCGTCGTGCACGGCTTGCGGCGCCAGCCGGAACCGAAACGTGATGCCGCCGCGGACGTGCGCGTGCGAGAGTCGGCAGCAGTGCCGTGCCGGGCCGTGCCCGGGACGTCGCCGAGGGGCCCCGGGCGGGTGCCGGTTGACCTCCGGCCGATCCGCACCGGGGTGGAACCGACCTGGCGGTCTGCGGCGTGCTCGTGGGCGGTGCCGCGTCACGGACCGGGGTCGCCCGGGGCCGGAGGACTGTCCGCGTCCGGTGTCGGCGCGGTGCTCTAGTGTGCTCAAACAGGTACCCGGTGTTGCCGGGGCGGGTGGGAGAGTCGGGAATCTTATGCGTGACGGTCAGAAGTTGGCGGTGATCGGCGTCGTCTGCGCGACGGCCGTGGGGGTCGCCGGTGTCGGGGCCTACGCCCTGGTCGGCAGCGACAGCGGCGTCACGGACGCGTCCGTGACGGGGACGAGCGCCGACAACAAACCGAAGGCTGTCAAGACGGGACCACTCACCGCCGAGGAGGTGTCGTCGGCCGCTGACGCCTTCCTCACCGCGTGGCAGGGCGGTGACACCGCGGAGGCCGCCGAGCTGACCAGCGACCCGGCCGCCGCGGCGAAGGCGCTGAAGAGCTTCCGCGAGGAGGGCGGCGCGTCGAAGGCGGAGTTCACCCCCGAGGCGTCCACCGACGCGGACGCCGACGCCGACGCGGACGCCGCCGGTGCGGACGCGCAGGTCGACGCGGACGTGGAGTTCGAGGCGGACGTCCAGCTCTCCTACGAGGAGACCACCTCCGAGTGGTCCTACGAGTCCTCGCTGACGGTCGTGCGCGACAAGAAGACGGGCGAGGCCGTCGTGGAGTGGCAGCCCACCGTGCTGCACCCGAAGTTGAAGGACGGCGAACGTATCGTCACCGACGCCGCGGGGGACCCGGAGGTCGTCCTCGTCGACCGCGACGGCGCCGAGCTGACGAAGGAGGAGTTCCCCGAACTCGCCGCGGTCCTCGCCGACGTCCGCCGGCGGTACGCCGACAAGACCGAGGGCAAGCCCGGCGTCGAGACCCGCATCGTCACACCCGGCACCGCGGACGCCGAGGGCGCGGACAAGAAGGACGGCAAGGCGGCGGAGGAGACCAACCGCGTCACGCTGCACAAGCTCTCCGAGGGCACACCCGGCAAGCTGACCACCACCTTGGACGCCACCCTCCAGAAGGCCGCCATGAAGGCGCTCGACGGCCGGGCCAAGGCCTCCGCGGTGGCTGTCAAGCCCAGCACCGGTGAGATCCTCGCCATCGCCAACACCCCCGCGGGCAGCTTCAACGCCGCCCTGCGCGGCGCGCTGGCGCCCGGCTCGACGATGAAGGTCGTCACCTCCTCGATGCTGCTGGAGAAGGGCCTCGCCAAGAGCGGCTCCCCGCACCCCTGCCCCAAGTACTTCACACACGGCGGCTGGAAGTTCCAGAACCTCGACAAGTTCGAGATCAAGAACGGCACCTTCGCGCAGAGCTTCGCCGCGTCCTGCAACACCGCCTTCATCAGCCAGGCGCCCGAGCTGAAGGACGACGACCTCACCAAGCAGGCCCGGGACGTCTTCGGCATCGGCCTCGACTGGCAGGTCGGCACCGGCACCTTCGACGGCGCGGTGCCCGTGCAGTCGGACGCGCAGATGGCCGCCTCCCTGCTCGGCCAGGGCGCGGTCCGGATGAATCCGCTGACGATGGCGTCGGTGGCGGCCACGGTGAAGAACGGCACCTTCAAGCAGCCCTACCTGGTCCCGCCGGAGCTGGACAACCGGACGCTGGTCAGGGCGCCCCGCAACCTGTCCCCGGCGATCTCCGCCGAGCTGCGCGCGCTGATGAAGACGACGGCGACGAGCGGCACCGCCGCCGAGGCGATGGCGTCGGTCAGTGGTGACAAGGGCGGCAAGACGGGCTCCGCCGAGGTCGACGGGCAGAAGAAGCCCAACGCCTGGTTCATCGGCTACCGCGACGACATCGCCGCCGCGGCCCTCGTACCCAACTCCGGCCACGGCGGCACGAACGCCGGGCCGGTCGTCGCCCGCATCCTCAACGCCGGCTGACCGCGGCAGCGGGTGGCCGGCCGCCGCAGGAGGGGGCCGGCCACC
>NZ_BAAHCA010000607.1:0-3023 GCF_054776295.1 Streptomyces sparsus | reverse complement strand
CGGCCGGGCGGTCGCCCCGTGGGCGGCGCCGGTCAGCCAGTAGCCGGCGGTGTGGTGGACGCGCGCACCCAGGCGCTGCTTGAACCGGGTCACCGGGGTGTCGGGGCGGCTGTCGCCCATGTGGAAGTACCGGCAGCCCAGGGCGCACGCCTCCTCGATGGCGAGGAACAGCAGCCAGGTGGACGCGCCGGTGGGTCCGGCCAGGGGCTTGTCCATCGCGCCCCGCCAGTACTTGGCGTGCCGGCCGTGCCGCATGGTGATCGTGCCGGCGACCGGCACGCCGTCCCGGTACGCCACCCAGACCTGGCAGTCCGCCAGGTTGCGGACGACGGCGGCGAACTTGCGCCGCGGGTCCTTGCGCCGGGCCCGTCGGCGGGCACGCCACAGCGGGGTGTTCTCCTGCCGCGCCCACCGGTCCACGGACAGGCGGTAGAGGTGGTCGAAGTCGCCGATGAGACGGTCGCCGGTGCCGCGTTCGACGGTCAGCCCGAATTTCTCCGCCCGGCGGACCGCCGAGCGGGCGCTGCCGGAGAACCGGTCCCGCCACACCACGTCCCGGCCGCCGGACAGGTCGAGGATCTGGGTGATGCGCGGATACGGACGGGCGCCGGCAGGCGCGGTGCGCCGCCACACCTCGTCGACCAGCGGGTTGGGGCGAAGGTAGGCGGTGCTGCCGGGGCGGCGCGTCAGATCCGCGTAGACGGCGGCGGCCTCCCTGTCGGTTACGGGGCCGCCAGGTGCGACCACTCCCCCGATGCCCCAGTCCAGCGGCCACGCCAGTTCGTCGCCGCGGGCCGCCGTGGTCAGCCGCCGCCGCACCATGGGGAGCACGAGGCGGCGCCCGTTCCCCCACTCGTAGTACCTGCCGGCGTCGCGGTACGGGCCGGCGGCGCACATCGCGTCCAGCCAGCCGGGGGTCTGGGTCACCAGCGCGTCCGGGTCGGCGTCCAATGCGCGCTGCCACAGGTCACGGGGTACGGGGCTGAGCACGCGCACGGTGTCGTCGGCGGTCATGACACGTCCACCGGACACGGTCGGGCGGCCGGGCGGCGCCCGGGCTCGGCGCCGTCTCCCGGGCGGGTGCTGCCGGTCGTGGTGAGGTGGTCGCGCAGCCGCCGCAGGTCCTCCGGGTGCGCGCCGCGGTCCGGGAGCTGCCGGGCGAGACCGCCGTGCCGGGTCCGCACCTGCGCGAGCCAGCTCTCCATGGTCTCCGGGACGACGCGCATCCGCGCGAGGTAGTCGTCCCTGGTGTGACCGCGCTTGAGCCACTTGTCCCGGAACCGGTCGACGTGGGCTACCAGTTCGGGCGCGCTGGCGCCGTAGTCGGCGGCGATGTCCTGTGTCGGGCTGCCGAGCAGGTCGAGCACGGACGCCACCACCACGCCGGTGCGGTCCTTGCCCGCGTGGCAGCACACCAGGAACGGCTCGTGCGCCACGGAGGCGAGCGCGGAGAACAGCCTCGGCCAGCACTCGGGGAGGGAGTGCTCCAGCATGCCGTGGTAGTAGGCGACGACGTCGGCCGAGGTCGGCCGGGGCTTGTCGATGGGGGTGCTGGGATAGCCCGTCAGGGGTGCGTTGACCCAGCGGACCCCGATGTCGACGAGCGTCGCCGGCGGACCGTACTTGTCGATCTCACGCGGGGTGCGGAGGTCTACGACGGCCCGCACGCCGTGGTGGTCGTGCAGCAGGGCGGCTTCCCGCGCGGTGAACGCGGGCACTTCGCCGCAGCGGAACATCCGGTCGTCGACCAGGTTGCCGGCGCGCACGGCACGGAAGTTGACGCCCGGCCGGCCGGTGTCGGTGGTCAGCACGCCGCCTCCGTCCCCAGACCGAGTGCCGCGGTCGCCTCGGCCCAGAAGTGCGGGAAGTCGGTGTTGACGTCGGGTCCGTAGCGCACTCGCGCACAGGGCAGCCCGGTGAGGGCCGCCAGCACCCCGTTGCGGGTGGCGGTGTCCGGCGTGGTGGGCGGCAGCACGCCCAGGTAGTCGACGAAGTGCCGCAGGTTGCGCCCGTTGACCGGGTCGAGTTCGTGCGGCGGCCCGTCGATCGGCTCCACCGACCAGCCACGCAGGTCCGGGTCGGCGGCCGGCAGCAGGATGCCGGCCGGATGGGACGTCTGGTCGACGGCGGCGCCGGTGATCGTGGTGAACTCGTCCAGGTCGCAGTAGACGCGCACCCGGCCCTCCCGGGTCCAGGAGGTGGCGGACGGTTCGGGCAGCGGGCCCACCGGCCCGTCGTAGCGGCGCAGCGACGCCTGTTCGAAGCGGGCGCGGGCGGGGTGCCGCAGCAGGCTGCCGACGCTGATGCCCAGCCGCCTCGGCCAGCCGCTGACGCGGGGCGCAGCGGTACTGTGCTCACGCCACAGGACGAGGGTGTCGTCCGAGACGAAGTCCCAGCCGGCGAGGGTGGCGGCCAGGAAGGCGAGGGTGGACTTGCCGGAGTTGGTGTCGCCCAGCAGCAGCACCGACGTGCCGTTCCGGGCCACCGCCGAGCCGTGCAGCACGGGCACGCCGCCGGCGTTGAGCTGGGCACCCATCAGGAAGGCCAGGTAGCGCACCAGGGCGCGAACCGTCTCCACCCGGTCGTCGCAGACGTCCAGGGTGAGTGTGCCTGCCGGTCGGGACGCGGTGATGAGCATCGGCCCGCTGTCCTCCTCCGAGTCCCGGAGCAGCACCAGCCGGTCCGCCGCGTGGTCGAGCACGACGAACCGCGGACCGTCCTCGTTCAGCCACAGCTGCGGTGTGCGGCGGACGGCGGCGAGGTCCGCGTCGGAGACCGGCAGCCGGGCGCGGCGCCGGATCGTGACATCGACGGCCCCGGGCGTGGTGCCTCGGATGAGCGTGAAGTAGGGGGCAAGGACGGCGGCGATGACCTCGTCCAGTTCCGGCAGGGTGCTGTGCACGTTGAGCCGGCCGAACCAGCACGACAGGGTGGCGCCGTCCGCGGCGGTGAGCGGGGTGCGCGGGACTCGCGAGGCCACACCCACGCCGCCGGCCCGGTCCTGGCCGGTCACGCGCCGGCCG
>NZ_BAAHCA010000606.1:0-3034 GCF_054776295.1 Streptomyces sparsus | reverse complement strand
CCGCCCGACGCGAGCGGCCAGCTCCCGGTAGGAGATCGTGCGGCCGTGCGGGATGTCGCGCAGCGCGGCCCACACCGTGCGCTGGAACGGCGTGCCGTGCGGGCGCAGCGGGACGGTGAACCCGGTGCGGGTGCCCGCGAAGTACTGCCGGAGCTGCTCGGCGGTTTCGGCGAAGGGCTCCGGATCGGCGGTGCCGAACGTGCTGTCGGCGGGCCGGTGGCGCTGCGCGGTCATGTACAGGCCGCACAGCTCGCCGTCCTCGGCGACCAGCGTGAGCGGCCCCAACGGGCTGTCCAGCACGGTGTGCAGACGTCGGATGTCGGTGTGCATGCCGCCAGTCTGCGCCCGGGACCGGGCCCGGCACCGGCGGAAAAACGACATCACCACCATCACCACCAGCACCGCCACCGGCGGCCGTCCCCGCGCTCAGGCGTCGGCGACGGTCTCCACCGCGGACTGCGCGCGGGGCACACCCTGCTGGTCCGCGTCGATGGACCGGCGCAGCGCCTCGTGCAGCTTCGCGGGGGTCAGCACGCCCTCGAACCGGTCGCCGTCCAGGACAGCGATCCAGCCCGCGTCGTGCTGGAGCATCGTGCTGAACGCCTGCTTGAGCGGCGCGCCCAGCGGCAACCAGGCCTCCATCCGGCGGGCGTGGCCGCGTACCGTCGTTCCGTCGGCGCCCGGCCGGGACACCGCGTCGGCGGCCACCCAGCCGTGCAGGTCCCCGGCGTCGTCCAGCACGACCGCCCAGCGGGCGCCGTCCGCCCGCATGCGCTCCGCGGCCCGCTCGGGCCGGTCGTCGAGCCGCACCACCGGCGGCTGCTCCAGGTCCTCCCGCTCGATCGGTGTCACCGACAGCCGCTTCAAGCCCCGGTCCGCGCCGACGAAGTCCGCCACGTACGGGGTGGCCGGGGCGCCCAGCACCTTGCTCGGCGGGTCGAACTGCTCGATCCGGCCGTGCCCGTAGACCGCTATCCGGTCGCCGAGCCGCACGGCCTCCTCGATGTCGTGGGTGACGAACAGGACCGTCTTGCGCACCTCGGCCTGGAGGCGCAGGAACTCCGTCTGGAGGTGTTCGCGCACCACCGGGTCGACGGCGCCGAACGGCTCGTCCATCAGCAGCACCGGCGGGTCGGCGGCCAGCGCGCGGGCCACCCCGACCCGTTGCCGCTGCCCGCCGGAGAGCTGGTCGGGGTAGCGGCCACCGAACACCGCCGGGTCCAGGCCGACCAGGTCGAGCAGCTCGGCGGCCCGCTTGCGGGACTCGGCCCGCGACCCGCCCAGCAGCAGCGGCACCGTCGCGGTGTTGTCCAGCACCGTCTTGTGCGGGAACAGCCCCACCTGCTGGATGACGTAGCCGATGCGGCGGCGCAACGTCACCGGATCCACCGTGGCGATGTCCTCACCGGCGAGCAGGATGCGGCCCTCGCTCGGCTCGATCAGCCGGTTGACCATCTTCATGGTGGTCGTCTTGCCGCACCCGGACGGCCCGACCAGGGTGACCAACTCGCCCTCGGCCACCTCGAAGGACAGGTCGTCGACGGCGGTGGTGCCGTCGGCGTAGCGTTTGGTCACACCCTCGAAACGGATCATGCTGCCTCATTCTGTCAGCCACCCGCGTTACAGTCCCGTACGTGACTTCGACTGGGTGCCTGGCCGCGAACGAGTGGATCTGCGGTGAGTATGTCCGCACCCGGAGCCAGGAACTGGTCGACGCGACGACGCAGCACATCGGGATCACCGTCGCGTCGGTCACCATCGGGCTGCTCGTCGCGCTGCCGCTGGCCGTCGCCGCCCGCCGCTGGCGGGCCGCCGCCGGACCGGTGCTCGGGGTGACGACGATCCTCTACACCATCCCGTCATTGGCCATGTTCGCCCTGCTGGTGCCGCTCATCGGGGTGTCCGTCGCGGTCGTCGTCACCGGACTGGTGCTGTACTCGCTGACGGTGCTGGTGCGCAACATCCTCGCCGGGCTCGAAGGCGTGCCCGAGGACGTCCGCGAAGCCGCCCGCGGCATGGGCTACGGCCCGCTGCGGCTGCTGCTCACCGTGGAACTGCCGCTGTCGCTGCCCGCCCTGATGGCCGGCGTGCGCATCGCGACCGTCTCCACGGTGGCGATGACCACCGTCGGCGGCATCATCGACTTCGGCGGGCTGGGCAACCTGCTCTTCGCCGGTCTGGACAGCGTGTTCAAGGCCCAGGTGCTGACCGCCTCGGTGATCTGTGTGGTGCTGGCAGTGCTCGCGGACGTCGCCCTGCTCGGCCTCCAGCGACTGCTGACGCCCTGGGCCAGGGCACGCACGGGAAAGGCGGCCTGACCGTGGGAGCGATCACCGACGCCTGGACGTGGCTGACCACCGCCGGCAACTGGGCGGGAACCGGCGGGGTGTGGCAACGCCTGGGCGAGCACGTCTTCCTGACCGTGGTGTGCCTCGCCCTGGCCTGCCTGCTGGCCCTGCCCGTCGCGCTGTGGCTGGGCCACCTGGGACGCGGCGGAGCGCTCGCGGTGAACCTCTCCAACGTGGGGCGGGCCGTGCCGACGCTCGCGGTGCTGGTGCTGCTGACGCTCAGCCCGCTCGGCAGCTACGGCGTCCTGCCCACGGTGATCGCCCTCGTGCTGTTCGCGGTGCCGCCGCTGCTCACCAACGCCTACGTCGGCATGCGGGAGGCGGACCGGGACGTGGTGGAGGCCGCCCGCGGCATGGGAATGTCCGGGTGGCAGCTGCTGGCCCGGGTCGAGCTGCCGCTGGCCTTCCCGCTGATCATGACCGGCGTCCGGTCCGCCGCCGTCCAGGTGGTGGCGACGGCGACGCTGGCGGCCATCGCGGGCGGCGGCGGACTGGGCCGCATCATCACCGCCGGCTTTAACACCTACAACACCCCGCAGGTGGTGGCCGGCGCCATCCTGGTCGCCGTGCTCGCCCTGCTGGTGGAGGCCGTGCTGGTGCTCGCCGCCCGCGTCCTCGACCCCATGCGCCGCCGCGCCCCGGCGCCCACCGCACCCGTGCCCAGCCGGGTCGCCGCGTGACGGGCC
>NZ_BAAHCA010000605.1:0-3037 GCF_054776295.1 Streptomyces sparsus | reverse complement strand
AGGGCCCCGCACGTCGACGTGCGGTCCGGCACCGACCCCGGGTCGCCGTCGCTGGAGGGCCCGGTGGACGTCTCGCCGGACGACCCGGCCTACGTGATCTTCACCTCCGGCTCGACCGGGCAGCCCAAGGGCGTGGAGCTGACGCACGCGGCGGCCCACAACACCGTGGCCGCGCTGAACCGGCGCTACCGGGTGGGCCCCGCCGACCGCACCCTGTGCCTGTCGGCGCTCGACTTCGACCTCTCCGTCTACGACGTCTTCGGTCCCCTCACCTCCGGCGGCGCGCTGGTGCTGGTCAGCGACGAGGAGCGGCGCTCCCCCGAGATGTGGCTGCGCAGGGCCGCCGAGCACCGGGCCACCGTCCTCAACTGCGTGCCCGCGCTGCTCGACATGGCTCTCACCACCTTCCAGTCGCGGGCGGAGCCGGGCGGCTGGCCGTTCCGGTTGCAGCTGCTCGGCGGCGACTGGGCCGGGCTCGATCTGCCCGGCAGGGTGCACGCGCTCCGCCGGGACAGCGTGTTCGTGGTCCTGGGCGGCACCACCGAGACCGCGATCCACTCGACCGTCCAGGAGGTCACGGACGTGGACCCGTCCTGGGCCTCGATCCCCTACAACGTGCCGCTGCCCAACCAGCGCTGCCGCATCGTCGACGAGCAGGGCGGCGACCGCCCCGACTGGGTGACCGGAGAGCTGTGGATCGGCGGGGCCGGGGTGGCCCGGGGGTACGTGGGCGCACCGGAGTTGACCGCCGAGAAGTTCGTGGAGGTCGGTGGCGAACGCTGGTACCGGACCGGCGACCGGGCCCGCTACCGGCCCGGGGCCGTGATCGAGTTCCTCGGTCGCGCCGACCTCCAGGTCAAGCTGAACGGCTACCGGATCGAACTCGGCGAGGTCGAGCGCGCCCTGAGCCTCCATCCCGGGGTGCGCGACGCCGTCGTGACGCCGGCCGCCGGACCCGACGGCGCGCTGTACGCCCTGGTCACTCCGGGCTCGGCCGACCCCGACGAGGTGCTGGCCACCGCCGCCCGGCAGGTGCCCGCCTACATGGTGCCCGCCGGCGCCGTGGCCGTCGACGAGCTGCCGCTGAGCCGCAACGGCAAGGTCGACCGGGCCGAGGTGGGGCGGCTGCTGGCCGGAACGCTGAGCGAGCGGAAGTCCGGCGGCGCGTCCGCGGCCCCGCGCGGTGCGGCGGAGGAGACGGTCGCCGTGCTGTGGACGGAGTTGCTCGGTGGCGGGCCGATCGGCAGGGACACCAACTTCTTCCACATCGGCGGCGACAGCCTGCAGGCCACCCGACTGCTCGCCGCCCTGCGCCGGGAGGGGTACGAGGCCAGGCTCGGCGACCTGTTCACCCGTCCCACGGTGAGCGGCTTCGCCGGGACGCTGACGCCCGTCGAGGCGCAGGCGCCCGGCACGGTCCCGGCCGACCCGGCACACCGGCACGAGCCCTTCCCGCTCACCGACGTGCAGCGCGCCTACTGGCTCGGCCGCGACCCCGACTTCGCCCTCGGCGGCGTCGCGTCCTACTGGTACTGGGAGTTCGAGAGCGACCGGGTCGACCTGGACCGGCTGGAGGCCGCCTGGAACCGGCTGGTGCGGCGGCACGAGATGATGCGCGCCGTGCTGGACGGCGAGGGGGGCCAGCGCATCCTGCCCGAGGTGCCGCCCTACCGTTTCGCGGTCACCCGCACCACCGCGGCCGACCACGAGAAGGCGGTCGCCGCGCTGGGGGACATGGCGCAGCAGGTGCTCGACGTGACCTCCTGGCCGCTGTTCGACGTGCGCGCCGTGCAACGGGAGGACGGCCGCACGGTGTTCGGTGTGGGCTTCGACTACGTGGTGCTCGACGCGCTGTCGATCATGACCATCTTCACCGAGCTGAACGCGCTGTACGCCGACCCCGACCTGGAACTCCCGGCGCTCGACCTGTCCTTCCGCGACTACCTGCTCGCCCAGCGGACCGATCCCGAGGCCAGGGCCCGGGACGAGGAGTACTGGCTGGCGTCGATCGAGGAGCTGCCTGCGGCACCGGCGCTGCCCATGGCCGTCGACCCGGAGCGCATCGACCGGCCGCGCTTCGTGCGGGACGAGTTCCACCTCGACCGGGAGACCTGGACGAAGCTCCGCCGCCGCACGGCCGACGAGGGGCTGACCGCGTCGACGGTCGTGGCGGCCGCCTTCGCCGAGGTGCTGGCGGCGTGGAGCGCCGAGACCTCGCTGACGCTCAACCTGACGGTCTTCGACCGGCAGGACGTCCACCCCCAGGTGAACCAGGTGGTCGGCGACTTCACCTCGCTGCTGCTGCTCGGTCACCACAGCCGGCCCGAGGGCTCCTGGGCCGACACCGTGCGCCGGTTGCAGGGGCAGGTCTGGGAGGGCATCGAGCACCGCAACGTCTCCACGACCTGGGTGTTGCAGCAGCTCGCCCGGCGCACCGGGGGCGGCCAGACGCTGATGCCGGTGGTGTTCACCTCCACGCTCGGGGTGAGCGCGGACTTCAAGGACCTCGAGTTCGGTTTCGGCCGGCTGCGCCGCGGCCTCTCCCAGAGCCCGCAGGTCGCCCTGGACTGCCAGGTGGTGGAACGCGACGGCGGACTCGCCGTCAACTGGGACCACGTCGAGGGCCTCTACAGCCCCCAGGTCGTCCCGGCGGCCCTGGAGGCGATGCGCCGCCTCCTGGTCGCGCTCGCCGACAGCGACTGGTCGCGCCCGGCCCCGCCGATCACACTCCCCGAGGCGCAGGCGAAGGTCCGCGCCGAGGTGAACGACACCGCTGTGGCCCGCCCCGCCCGAACCCTGCACCAGCCGGTCCTGGACGTCGCCCGCCGCCATCCCGACGCCGTCGCGGTGCGCTCGGTGTCCGGCGAGGTCCTGACCTACGCCGAGCTGGCCGGGCGTGCCCTCGCCGTCGCCGGGCACCTGGTCTCGCTCGGGGCGCGGCCGGGCGAGACCGTCGTCGTCTCGCTGCCGAAGGGGCCCGAACAGGTGGTCGCGGTGCTCGGCGTGCTGGCCGCGGGCTGCGCGTACGTTCCGGTCG
>NZ_BAAHCA010000604.1:0-3045 GCF_054776295.1 Streptomyces sparsus | reverse complement strand
GGGAGCGCTGCATGCGGGCGGCGCGGCGGTCCCGCGCGTTCCAGCACGCCCGGTGCCAGTGCCGCCGGTCGTCCGCGCCGCCGTCCTGCTGCCACGCGACGAGGTGCGGTACGCCCGGCGGGATCTGCTGGTCGCAGCCGGGGCACCGGTAGTGTTTGGCCGCGGCGCCACCGGTGATCTGCCGGATCTCCCAGTCCTCGCCCCGCCAGCTGTCGGTACGCTCGAGGCCGTACCGCTCGCCGCCGTCGTCGTCCGCCGCGCGCCGATGGTCGGGTGGTGCACCGCGCGGGCGGTTTCGTCGCGGGGACAACAGGTCACCTCGTGGGTTCGGGGCCGACGGGCCCGGTCGTGGACGGGTACACCAAGCCTACGCACCCCCGTGCACGGCTCCGAGCAGCCGGGAATCCGCTCACTCGTTCCGCTGATGATCCGAAGAACCTCCCGCCAAGCCGTGCCCTTGGCACGTGTCAGCCGTTAGTGCCAATGGGGATGCCGCGTCCGCCGACGAGGAGGAATGGCGATGCGTGTAGGGGCGTTTGTGCTGGCCGCACAGTTCCCGGGCCAGGGACAGGCGGAGGCGCTGCACCGGGCGGTGCGGTCCGCGGAGGCCGCGGAAGCGGCCGGACTGGACGCGGTGTGGCTGGCCGAACATCATTTCGTACCATACGGAACCTGCCCGTCCGCGGTGACGCTGGCGGCGCTGCTGCTGGGACGCACCCGGCGGATCGGCGTCGGCACCGCCGTCAGCGTGCTGCCGACGGTGCACCCGGTGGCGCTGGGCGAGCAGGCCGCGCTGCTGCACGTCACCTCCTCGGGGCGCTTCACGCTGGGCGTGGGACGCGGCGGCCCCTGGGTCGACCTGGAGGTCTTCGGCGGCGGCCTGTCCGCCTACGAGGAGGGCTTTCCCGAGTCACTGGACCTGCTGCTGCGATGGCTGCACGAGCCGCGGGTGGGCGCGGACGGCGAACGGTTCCGCTTCCGCGAGGTTCCGGTGGTGCCGCGCCCCGGCGAGGCGCTCGACGCGCCCGCGGCTCCTCCGGTGGTGGTGGCCTGCACCTCACCCGGCACGGTCCGGCTGGCGGCCCGCCGCGGGCTGCCGATGCTGCTGGGCATGCACTGCGGTGACGAGGAGAAGGCGGAGATGGTCGCCATGTGGCGGCGGGAGGCCCGGGCCGCGGGCCACGACCCGGACCCGGCGGGCGAAGCGGGCCACGTGTCGGCCGGTGTCGTCCAGGTGGCCGACAGCCGGGTCGAGGCGGTCGAGACGCTCACCAAGGCAATGCCCGCCTGGCTCCGCGAGGGTCTGGCCGCTCATGTGACGGTGGACGGCCGCTCCCGCTCGATGCGCGACCCGCTGGCGTACACCGAGTTGCTGGCCGCGCTGCACCCGGTGGGCACACCGCAGCTGTGCGCCGACCGGCTGGCGGCAACCGCCGAACGCACCGGCGTCAGCCGCTTCGCCCTCCTGGTGGAGGGCTCGGGAGACCTGGCCGCCACCGAGCGGAACGTGGCCCGCCTGGGCGTCGAGGTGCTGCCGCTCCTCGACGCCGAGGCGCGGCAGCCCTGCTCCTGACGGTGGGTCAGCAGTCGCGCAGCAGCGGTGACTGGTTGAGCAGTTGCCCACGGAGGGAAGTGAAACGCCGCAGCCGGTCGTCGGCTGAGGCGTCCAACGGGAAGACGGCGACCCGGTGGCAGTTCTGGAAGGCGAGACGCACACCGAAGTGCCGTTCCAGCGACCCACGTATCGCGTCGCTGGCCAGCGCCCGGAGGAGCTGACCCCGATCCTGCTCGGTGGGGGGCGGCGTCTGGTTGTCGGCGAACTCCCCTCCGTCGACCTGCAGCCGTGCCACCAGTGAGCTGATCATCTCCCATGCGTACGGGAGGGAGTTCTTGACGCAGTCGACGAATTCCGCTTCGTCGACCTCGCCTCGCTCGGCCTGTTCCAGAAGGGCCGGTGAGACGTCGAGCGACATGGGGTTCTCCTCTCGCGACCCCGGCAGCCCGGGGCCTTACGGACGGGACAGGAGAGCTCACCTGCCGACGGACGATCTCGGTCGGCGACCCCTCCACTACCAACGGTAATGCCCGAACGAGTCACCGACCATACGGTTGCGCATACAACAGGCCATGTATGAACGGGGAGAGACAGGGGCGAATCGCGTCACCGGCACCCGGTCGAGTAGCGTGACCGACCATGCGTCTTGTCATCGCCCGCTGCTCCGTGGACTACGCCGGCAGGCTCACCGCCCATCTCCCCTCAGCCCCCCGGCTCATCCTGGTGAAGGCTGACGGATCGGTCTCGATCCATGCCGACGACCGGGCCTACAAACCCCTCAACTGGATGTCCCCGCCGTGCACCCTCAAGGAGGAGGACGGTGTGTGGACGGTGGTGAACAAGGGGGGCGAGAAGCTCATCATCACCATGGAGGAGGTGCTGCACGACTCGTCCCACGAGCTCGGCGTCGACCCCGGGCTGATCAAGGACGGCGTGGAGGCGCACCTCCAGGAACTGCTCGCGGACCGCATGGAGACACTGGGCGAGGGCTGGTCGCTGATTCGGCGTGAATACCCCACCGCGATCGGGCCGGTCGACATCCTCGGCCGCGACTCCGACGGGGCGACGGTGGCGATCGAGATCAAGCGGCGCGGCGAGATCGACGGCGTGGAACAGCTCACCCGCTACCTCGAGTTGCTGAACCGCGACCCCCATCTTGCCCCTGTCATGGGCGTGTTCGCGGCCCAGGAGATCAAGCCGCAGGCCCGGGTGCTCGCCACCGACCGCGGTATCCACTGCGTCACGCTCGACTACAACGCCCTGCGCGGCATCGAGGACGACAAGCTCCGCCTCTTCTGAGAGCGACCGGACCGTGCCCGGCCGGTGCGGTCCGGCTCCGGAGCGCTTCCGGCCCGCGCGGCACAGCCCGGGTGCCGTGGCACACGGGCGTCCGCGGTTCCTGCGGCTCCCCGGGCGTCCGTGGTGCGCGGCGCGTGGGTTTCGCGGGCCCCCGGGCGTCCGTGGCCGTCAGGCGAGCGTGGTGGAGAGAT
>NZ_BAAHCA010000603.1:0-3047 GCF_054776295.1 Streptomyces sparsus | reverse complement strand
CCCGCTCCACGTCGGCGGGACCGGGGGCGGGGCCGCCGGGGGCGGGCGGAGGCGGGTCCGCCGCCCGGGTGGGGGGACGTGAGCGGCGGGCGATGAGACCGTCGTCCCAGGACCGTTCCTCCCCGTCGGGTGCCCGTTCGGGTGTGTTCCCGGTACGGACGTCTCCCATCGATCCGGACACCGCCCTCACCTCTCCTTCTGCAGTCGTGACAGTGCGGCGATCAGTTCGACCTGTTGCTCCGGTCCGACGTCCAGCACCTCGAACGGGGCCAGCCGGCGTTCCCGTTCGGCCTGCAGCGCCTGGGTGACACAGCCGTCGAGCACCTCGGTGCCGCGCGCGTACAGCCGGGCGGCCTCGGTGCCGCCGAGCATCTCGGCCAGCGCCTGCGTCGCGCCCAGCCGCCGAGGGCCTCCGAGCAGGGCCGCCGCCAGCAGGGCCGCGGTCTCCTCGGCGGTGCCGGGTGCACCGCCGTGCTCGCGGAACGCGTCCTCGGCCAGCTCCTCGGTGCAGCGGTGCCAGCGGCGGACGAGCAGGCCGATGCGCTCCTCCGTGGTGATGACGTCGGCGCAGACGTCCACCGGCACGCCCGCCGCGCCCGGCTCGTCACGCCAGGCCGCCGCGATGTGCTCCTCCGCGGCGGAGACGGCACCGGACAGCATCGCCACCAGGCCGTCGGTGCAGGCGTGCAGGATCTCGTCGCCGCCGCTGTCCACGGGGAAGCCGCGCCAGCGCGCGTCGGCCTCCCCCGCCAGCAGTTCCCCGGCGACGAGCTGCCGGCGCACCCGGTCGGTGGCCTCGTCGTAGGCCTCGTCGACGTGGAGCATCAGCCGCAGCGCCGCCGCGTGCTGGGCGGCGACCGCGCCGGCCAGGGCGGGCACCCGGCGACTCAGCGAGTCCAGCACGCCGTAGGCCGTCCTGCTGCCGGCCACCGACCGGGCTCCCGGGTTGGTGACGCGGTGGGACAGCCACAGGCGCAGCGGTCCGACGGCGCTCGCGGGCAGCAGCCCGGAGTTGCCGCTCGCCGACTCGGGCAGTTCGGGAATGGTGAAGCGGGGAATGTCGCCGAGCCCGGCCCGGTCCAGCAGGGCGGCGTAGCTGCGGGCCACCTCCACCGCGATCTGGTGCGGTACCCGGTCGAGCACGGTGGCCAGGGTGACGTCGAACTCCTTCGCGGACCGCAGCAGGTGCCAGGGCACGGCGTCGGCGTACCGGGCCGCGGTGGTGACCAGGACCCAGATGTCGGCCGCGCAGATCAGCCGGGCCGCCAGGTCGCGGTTCTCCGCCACCAGCGAGTCGATGTCGGGCGCGTCGAGCAGCGCCAGCCCGGCGGGCACTGCGTCGTCCGTCTCCACGCGCAACGCGAGCGACGGCTCGTCGGCGTACGCGTCCTCCGGCTCCTCGCCGCCCGGGCCGCCCTGCGGGTGGCTGGCGGAACGCCGGTCGGGGCGGGGGCGGGAGTCGGCGCCGGGGTCGGGGCGGGTACCCCCGTACTCGGACCGGTATCCGCCGCTCGGGCTGTCGCCGCCGCTGCCGTCGTCGCCCTCGGGGGCGTACGCGTCGTCCGGGAGCGGGGTGCGCACCCGTTCCAGCCGGGGCAGCACCCACTCGCCGTCGAACCAGTGCCGGTCGTCGGGGTGACAGACCAGCACCGGTGTGCGGGTCGTCGGGCGCAGCACGCCGGCCTCGGTGACGCGGCGCCCGACAAGCGAGTTGACCAGGGTGGACTTGCCGGCGCCGCTGGATCCGCCGATCACCGCGAGCAGCGGTGCGCCGGGTTCCCTCAGCCGCGGCATCAGGTAGTCCTCGAGCTGTGCCAGCAGTTCGGCCCGGGACCGGCGCGCCCGTCCGGCACCGGGCAGCGGCAGCGGAAAGCGGGCAGCGGCTACGCGGTCGTGCAGCGCGACGAGCGCGTCGAGCAGTTCGGTGCGTGCTTCCAAGATCGCCACATAGTGAAGAATGCCCAATATTGCGCCGTTTTTGAAGCGCATTCAGGTAAGAACGACCCGTTTTGCCCCCTGCGGCAGATGAGGTGCGAGCGGCTGCGGGCATAACGAGTGCACAACACCCGCCGCACTCCCGGCACAAACCGATGCACCGCTCGCACTAGCCTGCGATTATCGGAGCGCTTCACTGAACCTCCACAGGGTGTCGCGGACGTGAAGCAAACAGGAGCGACCACGGGGACCCTTATCCTGTTGCGAGCAAGGTCCTCCCGGGGGCTCCGCCCATCCGCGACCGAGGCCGGCCCCCGTAGCTCAGTGGATAGAGCAGGCGCCTTCTAAGCGCTTGGCCGCAGGTTCGAGTCCTGCCGGGGGCGCCATGCCCGTACCTCGTACAGCCCTCCCTCGCGGAGGGCTTTTTCACGGTCGGCCCATTCTTACGGTTGCGATGTAGTGCCCGCATAAGCGGGGAATCACCGCAGACGACGAAGGCGGCGGCCACGTCCTGCGACACCCGGCACTCGTCGGGAATTGCCGCCCGGGCCGCACCGGGATCTCACCGCCCCGAGTGATACCCGCACGGCATCCCGGTGACTGGACGAGAATCCGCACACCGCACACACGCCCGCAAAGTGCAAAAATCAGCACAGAAGGGGTAGGGCTGGAGGAGGTGCGGTGGACGAGGACACTGTCGCCGAGCGGCTCTACGGACTGCGCCCTGAGGAGTTCACCGCCGCACGGGACGAGCAGGTCAGGGCCGCTCGCAGAGCCGGGGAGCCCGAGCTGGCCCGGCGGGTCAAGGCCCTGCGCCGGCCCACCGTGTCGGCGTGGGCCGGCAACCTCCTGGTGCGGGAGGAGCCCGACGAGGTGGCTCCGCTGATCCGGCTGGGTGAGCAGCTGCGCTCCGCGCACCACGATCTCGACGGCGGGCAGCTGCGTGAGCTGGCCCGCCGGCAGCACGCCTTGATCGGCGCACTGTCCCGCCAGGCGCGCGACCTCGCGGCCGCGGCCGGCCACCCGCTGGGCGAGGACGCGCAACGAGAGGTGGAGGGCACCCTGCACGCCGTCCTGGCCGACCCGGACGCCGCCCGCGCGTGGGCCTCCGG